>CAXMTO010000351.1:0-3537 GCA_964196355.1 uncultured Myxococcota bacterium | reverse complement strand
TATTCAGCAATGCTTTAACGAAGAAATTTGTTCGGGTGCACTCCCTGGAGATAGAATTGTTGAGGCTGTACGTAAAACGAACAACTATATTGCTACTAATCATGCGGAAGCTAGTATGTTTGCCACTGTCTTTATAGCTGTACTGCAGCAAGACCAGGGTGAAGTATGGTATGTGAATTGCGGGCATGATCCACCACTTTTAGTGGGGACAGACGGCCACAGTGAGCGTTTGATGCCAACAAACCCAGCCATAGGAATCTTTCCTGACCTGGATTTGGCAAGCAAATGCATCAAACTACAAAATGGCGATTCGCTCATTGCTTTCACTGATGGTGTCAGTGATGCACGCTCTGTCGATGGCAATATTTTTGGAGAGAAACGGCTTCTTAAGATTCTTGACGAAAATATTTCACTGAAACAGCGTCTTGATTACTTTACAAGCGAGCTTATCCGCCACACTGATGGTGCCGAACAACCTGATGACATAACTTGCATTGCGTTTAGCAGAAGTTAATCCTGATCATCAGTGAGATCTTACAAAACGAGTCCAGTAGAATAATATGGTAGCCGGGCCTTTTCTGGCTAGTGAAGTCCTGGCTTGAAAAGATCCGGAACCTGGCCGAGATAATTGAGACCGATATGAAATTCAGGTTCTTGGGATCGGCTTATAGGCTGACACCATTTTACTTCAGCCATACAGGTCAAACCATCGACCGAGGTACAGGATTGAAGGTGACTGCCTATCATCCGCAAACACAGGCTATCACCAGAGACGACCTTATAGCGACTGGCAAGACAGATGCCGTTCATACTGTAGTTTATGGTTGAACTACCATAATAGCAGTAAGGGCTCGTCAATTGATGGGCAAACATCACATTTTCAGCTAGTTCGAACCGGTTATACTTTCTTTTGTTTTTCATAACTGAAGTCCCTTTCTTCTACTCCGGAATACCTGCTTTTCGCATTGCTTCAAAATGTCGTTTTCTGTCGACGTTTTTTGTTGCCGGTCCTTTTTCCATCTTTGAGATAGTCAAATTTGGTTTTATTCGCATAACTTCTGCGGCAGCTTCACGGGCCTTAACCTCGTAACCCGACAACTGATACGCAATTGTCAGCCCCATATAGGAGAAGAGATACTCGGGATTCCGTTCTAAAGTCCCATTCCACAATAGTATTGCTTGTTCATACTGTCCAAGAAAAGTGTAAACCCAGGCCAGGTTGTTCTGGTAATTTAGAGGTTTGATGGGATTGAGGCGGATGGCTTTTTTTAAGTTAGGAATGGCCTCATCAAAACGCCCGGCATACCTTAGTGCGAGTCCATAAAAAAAATAAGATCCCGCAGAATTAGGGCTTAACTCGATAGATTTTTGACACTCATCAATCGCCTTATCATATTCTCTATTTAGTATATATATAACTCCAAGCACTTGGTGTGTAAAACTGTCCTCTCCCGATAAATCGATGGCTTCTGAATCAATTTCTCGGCTGTTTGCAGTGTTTTTGTCCGGGATTTAGAACGGTAGTACCAAACATCATTTGTGTGGGAAAATGCCAACACCACGTAGGGAGCACCGTACTCGGGATCAAGAGCAATGGCTTCTTTGGCCAGTTTTCTGGCTTGAAGGTTATCACCTTTTGTTCTGCGCGAAAGGTGCTCAAAACTTTCTAGATACTTCTCATATGCTTTAAGATTAGTAGTCTTAGTTGAGAAAAGTTCGCCCAATTTTGCTGCTGATAGTTTCACCTGAAGAGCTGCCATGATTTTCATGGCAATATCATCCTGTATAATGAATAAGTTATCCAACTTTCTGTCATAACTATCAGCCCAAAGGTGGCGTCCGGTAGTTGCATCGATCAACTGGGCAGTGATACGCACTTGGTTCTTGGATCGTTGCACGCTGCCCTCAAGCACATATCGAACGCCAAGCTCTTCAGCAATTTGGTTGATTTTTACAGGTTGGCCTTTGTATGCAAATGTGGAGGTGCGGGCAATCACAAAAATATATGGCACCTTTGATAAGGATGTAATGATATGCTCGGTGATTCCGTCACTGAAATATTCCTGACTTGGATCTCCGCTCATGTTTTCAAATGGCAAAACGGCTATTGAAGGTTTATCCGGCAACGGGAAAGCCATTTTCTCAATCGAGGCAGGCTCTATTTCTGGTGAACGGGGATAAAAATGGTAGATGGCAGCTGCAATAACCAAAGCCAGGATGGCGATAATTGTAATAGAAAACTTTTTAGATGGGAGCATTGGTGTTTTTGGTCCCCCAATCAACTGACTGGTATGTTCGGACGCAGTTAAAACCTTATACACTCTCACAGGTTCGGCAATGTTCTTGAGATGGTGTGCACCCTGGTATTCATATACAAGGTTGAGTTTCTTCTTGACTTGATCATAGGCCGATCTCGTGATGCAGATACCTCCTCCATCGGCTAGAGCCTCTACCCGGGCTGCAATGTTGACCCCATCTCCTAGAAGATCTCCGTCCTTTTCGATAACATCTCCGAGATTGATCCCAATGCGAAACACCACTTTGCGATCTTCTGAAAGTTCAGCATTTTCTGTCTTGAGGCCATCCTGAATCTCTACAGCACACCGCACTGCATCTACCACACTTGCAAACTCAGCGAGCAGGGAGTCCCCAGCACCACCCACTACACGCCCTCTATGTTTCAGAACGAGAACGGTCATAATCTCCATGCATGCTGTCAGGGTGCTGACGGTTGCCTCTTCATCTTCACCCATGAGGCGACTGTAACCTTTTACATCGGCATGGAGGATGGCGGCGAGTTTACGTTTAAAGTTTTGTGCAGCCATGAAGAACCTCTTAAAACTTTGAGTTGAGTTTTGGGAGGCGATTAAAAATAAAATTCAACCCAGGGACGAGTTCACCAGACTATAAAGTGTTTTATAACGGGGCTCCTGAGGAGATGGGAAGCAGATTTCTTACCGATATTTCCATCCGAAAACAAAAAAAGCCGAATCACCTTTTCCCAAGGCAGCTCGGCTATCTGCTAAGACCCGTAGCTTTCCGTTTCTGCCTTGCGGCAGGTTTGGCTTTGTCTTGCTGTGAATGCTATTCTTCTAATGAGATTATATGTGAAAATATTGTTCCCTGTCAATGGAACAGCGTGGCACTTCTCTGACTGCAAGTAAATGCTAGCTTCGTTAAAGTCGTTGTCACACCATGTTTTTACGAGAAAGAGTGAGGAAATAATTTGGCAAGGTTAATAGGCGGCAAGTAAACACAAACTTGACTTGATCATGCCTAAAAAACCTGTCCATAAAGGAGCATTTTGGCACTTATTAAAATTCAAAATTGTTTCCAGAAAACCAGCAGCAAATGGAGCAGTCCAAATTATTGATAATTCCAGACCATCAACAAATTGGCGATTGACTGAAGCGGCTCGCCTCTAATCTGTAGATTAGCTTTTCATCTAAGGCGAATTGCCTTGAGAGATGAAAAACAGAACCAGACTACGTACAAGCTCAGTCATGAAGGAAAAGTCCAGTTTATCCATGGTATCCG
>CAXMTO010000350.1:0-9843 GCA_964196355.1 uncultured Myxococcota bacterium | reverse complement strand
ATCAACGTGTTTAAGATATTCATCTACATCATTTCGTGATGTGGGAGGGTGTGGGAAAATCTCCAATACAATATCACGCATACTTATCCAGCTCATTCGCATTCGGTTGACGTATGGAGAAAGCTCTCGTTTACCAAAAATCGGAGAGTGGGGTCAGGCCTCCAAGATGGCAAGTTGGAAGTCTAGCCCCGTCCCTCCGTGACACTCGGCCTTACTCTTTCGCCTGCTCATCTCTTCCTGAAATATTTTACACCGGTAATTTCGGCAAAATCATCGTCCTGGGTCCAGACGGTTGCCCGGTATGCCCGGGCGGTCGTCAGGATTTAAGTTGCTCGCTTCTTTTCGTTTTCAGCATACCCATTTTGCTTGTTGCCGTGATGGTCAAAATCACTTCCAAAGGGCCTGCTTTATATGGTTCTGATAGGGTGGGGATCAATAACTCAATATTTAAGATGTATAAGTTTCGAACCATGAAAATCGTGGGGTCGGACCATGTTTCAGGGTAGATGGGATTATAAGAACATGACTTTTACTGCTGCTGGCGACGGTCAGGATGCTGCTGTCATCAATGCTCACCGGTTAACGGTAACATCAGTGTGTAATGATGTAATGGTGATTCCAGGAAACCGTGCCGGAGATAAAATATTTTGGCCTCTTCTGACAGCGCATGAACAACCAGTGCACGGATCCCTGCATGGTTTGCTGCCTTAATGGTCCGAATAACAGCATCTTTTAGTAGTCCCCGACCAATACCACTTTTTTGCCAGTGAGTATCTACCGCCAGTCGGGCCAGAACCATTACAGGAATTGGTTCCGGCATTTTTCGTTTAATCTTTCCTGGAGATTCTTTCCGGTTGACACTCCCGACGGCTAATGCGTAAAAACCGACAACCTGGAGATCTTTACAGGTTACAAAAGTTCTGGAAGCACCGGATATTTCATTTTTCAATGCCTGGCGTTTCAGCCAGTCGTTAAGCGAGGCTGTACCACAATCAAAATCAGCAAGAATATGCGCTGCGGTAATTGGTTCCGCCGCAGTTATTTTTCCCATGGGGATATACTCGCTAACAAATCGGTTATCCTCTCATTTTCGGTGACAGGGTTACTCAAAGCGGTTTCAAATGCTTTGAATTTTTTTTGTGTCAAGAAGTAAAGCCGTTGATCAAGCAAGGTATTCTCGGCCTCACGGCACGCTGCTTCCAACATAAATTCTGATCGGGATTTGTTCTGTAAAGCTGCTGCTCTGTCGATCAAGCTTCGCTGTGTGTTCAGCGCTCTGATATTAATCGGAGCCTTGCGTGTTACAATTTGTGCCATTTTGAACCTCCTTTTTTGTGTACACATTAAATATACACCATGTATAGCGTTTGTCAATACATGCGTCGAGATCGTTGGCTGGTCTAAAAGAATAAAAAAGGGTCACCCATTAAAAGGCACTCGTCAAGATAATATAATATTCCATTCAAGAAAAAGCTGTTTTCTTGCGAGATTAAAATGTTCGAATTACTTACCAGCTTTGCCTAAGACTCCGATTTGTTGCCTGCGTCCGGTATTTCAAAAGGCAGATGTCAGTCTGAAGATACTGCACCAGTCACAAATTGAGAATTGGTCTTCTACCTTGATTATACAGCCGATAATGGCTGTATGGGAAGTTGAACTGCTTCCCGAGGTGCCTTTTATATGATTATCAAGTCTTTGCTTGGCTCGCAAACCATCTTGTGCTAACGGACCCGTTTGTCAAGACCATTGAGAATCGAATATGGCGACGATTATAATGTAAGGTGTAGGTGATATTGAAGTGAGCGAGGATCTGTTTGATCGGGGATTGTGCCTACCATCGGAAACTGCCATGACGGATGAAGATCGGGAAAGAGTGATATAGGTAATCCAAAAATTGTAATTTATTTTACCCTGGCTGCAAATCTAATTTTGGTTGCCCTACCAAAAGCGTTAAAATATCATCGAACTCAAAAAATGATAGAAATATATCCACTCAAAACCCAAACCAATCTTCATTCTAATGTGGGGTTTTGTAAAGGTCGTCGTGGTCAAGAATGCGTAATAGTTTTAAAGGAAGTGTCCAGTCCGGTGCCCCGGTTTTCTGGTAGGCGGAAGGTTCAAAGGATATTCTGTACCTCTTATCGATACGGGCAGACCAGGCTGTCGGGTCATTTGTAATACGTTCAACATTTAAACCCGGATGACAAGGGTTTGATTCCATAAATTTTAAAGATTTTGCAATTTTTTTCGACAGAACTTTATCTTTTTTGAATTTTTCCAAATCAGAAACGAATTTTTTATTCGGTATCAGTTTGGGCATTGGCAAGCTCCTCATGAAACCATTCCGGGAAGGTGGCTGTTTCCGATGCCCTAGCTTCGTTTAGTTTTAATAACCCTGAATCATTCAGTTTTATAGTGCGATAAATTTCGACGGGAAACAGAGTGATTGCACCGCCTGATTCCACCATGAGGTCAAAATGCGTTCCGGGGCGAAACCCAAGATCTTTTCTTACAGAAGCCGGCAAATTGATGCTTCCTCTTTTGTCAATTGTAACGAGCATGATATTCTCCTTGTAAAATTTAAAAGTAGATATAAATTCTTGAGAAAACTATATGCGCTAAATGACAAAATGTCAATATGACAAAGCCGGATTACGAACGGAAAACGAGAGAGGATCTGTTTGATCGGGGGTGGTTGGCCGAGATTACCGGCTTTTGACGAGATGACCTGTCTCGCATATTTATCGGTTATCCATGGGAGCAGGGGGATCTACTTTTTTACCTATCCGGCTATCACCTCGGCTCCTGAAGGGAAGGAAGATTTTGGGCGGCTGCTGCGCCGATTGAATGGTATGCGGTCTTGGCTGCAGGTGGGTAATGCAGAGCAGTACAATACAGGGATGCTGATCTGTGTCAATACAATCAGGACCTATACAGAAGCGCACATAGAGGTTCCGTCAGGAGGCCCAACTGACTGGCAGGACTATTATACAGTTGGGGCTTATCCTGTTGTTGATGGTATTATCCTTGCCCGCTTTGCACCCCTTGAAGTAAAGGTATTGTTGGAGTCAAGCAAAAGCCAGCTTGCAACCAAGAGCCTTACTGACCTTACTGATGGTGGTAAACTTTGGGTTACCCTCACCGGAAAGTGACTTATAAAGGCTTTCACGGTTCAATCCTGTTTCCCTGGCAATTTCCGTCATTCCTTTCTTTTTGGCCATGTGGCCAAGGGCAATGAGGAATATTTGAGGATCGTCATCCATAAAGGCGTTATTCAAGTACTCGTTAATCTCTTCTTTTGTTTCCAGGTAATCAACGGGGTTGTAGGGGCTTGTTTTAATTTTCATGGTTTTCTCCTATACTACTTTCGTCATCTTCTTTGCTTTTTTGATGTCTTTTCCCTGCGTCGATTTGTCTCCACCACAAAGCATGAGGATTATGGTGTTTTTACGGATTTCACTGACACCTTCACCAACCGGAGCAACATCACCGAAGTTTCCGACAATGGCCCTGTCAAGGCGTTGAGTAATAGCAAGGACAGCCTTGCGGTCTCTCAACTTTAGCAGCCATCTATCAAAGATTTCAGTCTTTTCGATTTCATATCTCATGTTGATATTGTAGTCCGTGGGCTACAGTTTGTCAATCGGAACCTAGCCTTAGCGCAGGCTGGGGTCAGGCCATGAAATGTTAGTCTTGTGGTGATTGAAATAAGATATGACAAGACCACTGTAGTTTTTGAGGTGGCAGGTGATTAAACAATATTCTCATGCTTTTGCCGGTGTAGGTATGGATATTTGCAATAGCCTCTTGAATATGGCGTAAATAGATGCGGTCATCTTTCATAGCGGCCGTAACCAGTTTAAGCGTGATTTCTCAAACGTAGAGGCTTTGGTTGCGGAGTTAAAGTTTGGGTACTCGCAATCTTACATCTCCTGCCTTGGTATGAAGATTCCTCGACGGTTCCCCTAGATGATCTTGAATTTGAGTAGTGTTAATCTCAATGACATTGCCAAGTTTCTTGGTATAATCCTTTTACATGGTGGCCTCCTCCCCCTCTTCATTCTAAATGTGCGCAAAACATTATACGTTATCAAAAAATGCCATTGCGGGTGGGTGGCCAGACCGTAAAATAACGCTTTTGGCGACGTAAAAATGTATAATTGATTCAAACACAACTTGACGAAACGCATGGTGCGTGTATATGGTTAAGATATACAAAGAAACAGTTAGTAAATATCATGGCTTTGATTGGGACGAAGGAAATATAGATAAAAATTGGCTGAAGCACAGAGTCAGTTCTGCAGAGTGTGAGCAGATTTTCTTCAATCTTCCTGTGGTAATACAGGACGATATAATACACTCAGAGACTGAAAAAAGGTTCTATGCGCTTGGGAGAACAGATTCAAAAAGAGCTTTATTTATTGCATTTACCATTAGGAACAATCTTGTTCGTGTTGTCTCAGCAAGAGATATGAGCAGCAGAGAAAGGGAGGTATATAACAATGAGCAAGCGAATACCTAAATTTCAAAACGAAGATGAAGAAAGGGAGTTTTGGGCTACTCACGACTCAACTGAGTATATTAATTGGAACCTGGCAGAAAGGGTCACATATTCAAACCTTAAGCCCTCTGTAAAAAAAATATCACTTCGTCTGCCAGAGTCTATGCTGGAAGAACTTAAACTTTTGGCTAACAAGAGAGATGTCCCGTACCAATCTCTATTAAAAGTGTTTCTTGCCGAGCGAATAGAAAAAGAACTTAGCCTAAAATTGTGATCAAAGTGGCCTAAAGTCTTAAGTTAAGGTGCCGAGACCTTAGGGAATGGAGTTTTCGGGCAGGCACTAATAATGAAATTTCGGAGTGTCAGTCCGGATTTTCAAGAAGAGATCAGAGAAAAGGGGTCATTCTTTGCTTGACTCGTGTGCTATTGGAACCGCATAGCAAGACCATTGAGGATAGATTATCCAGATGCCTGGTATCACGTGATGAACCGCGGAAGGCGTGGTGAAAATACAAGAGGACACATTGTTCTATTGCTGCGAGACAACCCCTGGTTTACCCATTAATTATGCACTTTGGCCAAGCCAGATCGTAACTGACACTACGGCCTTTGCCGGGATTCTGAAATAGAATCTTTTTACTTTGTAAATCTGCAATTTCCCGGTAGCTTGTCGCCTTACTGGTTTTGGTCATACCAGCATATTTCCGAGTAGTCAGTCCCCCTTCAAATCCATATCGCCCGGCGTCTAATAAACGGTTAATTACCTTGCGTTGGCGAACGTTTATTTCTGTTTGGCTATGAATCTCCCAAAAACGTGCCTTCTGTAAAACTGTGCTAATCAGTTTGTCAGACCTGGAGATGGCTCGTTTAAAACAGCCAAGAAACCAGAGCAGCCAAGCTGTAATGTCGAGATCTCCTTTTTGGCATTTTTCGAGCACTCTATAGTATTCTTGTCGCTCCTCCATTATTTGAGCAGAGAAACTGTAGTATCGGGTTGGCATTTTTTCATCCTGTGCCAGTGCCATATCAGTGATTGCTCGAGCCAGGCGACCATTTCCATCTTCATATGGATGGATGGTTACAAACCAGAATCCAGCAATGGCAGCCCTGATGATTCCATCTGTTGTGGCCCGGCTTTCAAGCCACCATTTGAGAAATTGTTCGACCTGCTTTGGGACAGCATCGCCCGGAGGGGCTTCATAATGAACTTTTTCACGACCTATCGGCCCGGAAATTATCCGCATTGCAGGATCATCTCGGAAGTCTCCAACAATAATCCGATGCATTCCGGAGAACCCTGTTGGGAAAAGAGCAGCCTGCCAGCCATGGAGCCTTTCAATGGTTAAGGGCTTGTTGAAATTACAAGTTGCATCCATCAAAACATCAACCAACCCTTCAGTATAACTATCCTGCGGGGATACCCCAACATCTGGCAAACCAAGGCGCCTGGCCACTGAAGAGCGTACTGCTTCGGGATCCAGCATTTTCCCCTCAATTGCTGATGTTTCCAAGACTTCAGCCACCAACAGTATTGCCTGCGCTTCAAGGTTGTATAACATCCCGAGAGAGTTAACTCTGCCCAGCAGTTGACCACGTTTAAAATTGCACCGGCTCAACTTATCGATTATTGCATCGTTGTCCCAGTTGAAATGGGGCCATTTCTTTTTTTGCCAGATATAATGAGTCATTTACCTCCCTTAATCACGTCAATATTTGAATTGATTATAGGGCGTAATCGCTTCTTTGGCAAGAATATGTTTTTTGAATAACTTAAAATGAATCGTGGTTCTATATGAAACTCAGCTGAGAATAGAAAGAATGGGGTCAGGCAAGGGAGAAATTCCTTGCCAAGGTACACTCAGTGACCACTCCGGGGATATTTCTCAGGATCGCTGACCAGCGAAGCCCGTACGGGATTTAGGTGGATATAGCGTACCAATTGAAACTGAATCAGGATTTTCGGAGTTCCGAGGCGTAAAAAGTGGTCATACAGGTTTCAAACTTGACTAAAACGCCAACAATGGATAATATATTAACTCTTAAGTCATTTAAACAATTTAAGAGATAATATATTGGATATTGGATTTTCCACATACGAAGAGGTCTGTAAGGAACTAGGTGCTCGCTTGAAAGCCCAGCGCTTGGCGCAGATGCTCACCCAAGAGGAGCTCGCGGCACGTGCTGGCTTATCTATGGGAACCGTCAAGAATATCGAAAATAAAGGTCAGTCATCGATAGAATCAGTCGTTCGCCTAGGGTTGGCGCTTGGCTTGGCTGACCACTTTCAGGAACTATTCAACTTGCAGATGAAGTCCATCGCCCAGATGGATCGAGTCGAACAATCCAAGCGAATTCGTGCACCTCGAAGGGTTGTCAAATGAAGAAGCTCTTCGTCTACTATAACGGATGGGGCGAACACTGGCTGCTGGGCACTTTGGCCGATAACGGCGACGAGTTACTGTTCGAGTATTCACCCGAAGCATTGAGGCAAGGCCTGGAACTGTCGCCGCGTCATTTGATGTTGCGTGAGCAAGCTTACGGAGGCTTTCCGGAGCACTTGCAGCGCTTGCCCGGCCTCATTGCGGATTCGCTCCCAGACGGATGGGGCATGCTGTTAATGGATCGTTTTTTTCGCAAGAACGGAATGACGCCCGCTACGCTGTCGCCGCTGGACCGGTTGGCCTTCATCGGCAATCGTGCAATGGGGGTTTTGTCCTTCGAGCCCGATGATATGCTGGTCCTGCAGAAAGAGGACGTGAAGCTGCTGGGGCTGGCTAAGGACGTTCAGGAGATTATTGCAGGGAAGGATAGTATTGCGCTGCGTCAGTTAGCGCTGATGGGTGGTTCTCCGCACGGAGCTCGCCCCAAGGTGTTGGTCTACTACGACGCGCAAACGGGTGCGATGAGCACGATGCCGATGGCCAGCGGCCAACCGTGGCTGGTCAAGTTTCAGGCTCAGAATGAGCACAAAGAAGTCTGCGCGCTGGAAGATTTGTATGCGCAACTCGCACGTAACTGCGGCCTGGACATGCCGACCACATACTACTTTGATCTGGACAAAAACCTTGCTGGATTTGGCATCGCTCGCTTCGATGTGGAAGACGGCATGCGGGTACCCGTACACACCCTGGCTGGTGCCTTACACGCGAATTTCCGTTTGCCCTCGTCGGTAGACTACACCACATTTCTGCGCGCCACACGCATGTTCACGCGCGACGAGCGTGAGGTGCGAAAAGCTTATGAAAGGGCTGTATTCAACGTCGTCTTCAATAATCGCGACGACCACAGTAAGAACGTCTCTTTCCGCCTCGGCCGTGACCGTTGCTGGCGTTTGGCACCGTGCTACGATTTGACCTTTTGCGAGGGGCCCGGCGGCGAACATCAAATGGACGTGTGCGGAGAGGGTTGCAACATCACGCGCGCAAAGATGCTGGAACTTGCCAAACAAGGGGGCCTTGATATGGCTTGGGCCGGGAAGGTTATCGACCGCATCGCAGAGCAGACTGGCCAGTTCCGGCAACTGGCTTCAACCAGGATTATTCGTCACGCTACCGTCAAGCTTGTCGAATCGGCTATCGAGGCAAATCGCAAACAGCTGGTCTGAACCTGGAGATTGTATTTGGGATAATAGCATTATGTGGTCCGGGGTCAGGCTTCTAAGTTGTTAAGTTGAGAAGGTAAAGGATGCAAATACAATTTAAATATGGCGGACCCCATGAACGGACTCTTTATAGCACTGCCTTGGGGACTAACACCAGTAAACGGTAAAATACCAGCACCCTTTTCAGTACTCGCTTGAGGGGGCCCATCATAACCTGGCATCATGTATACATTAAGGAGAACAGGGAAAGGATTGGGGTCAGGCTATGGTCGGTCGTCTGTCCCCAATAATCGCGGCAGCGTACAGGGGCAAGAACATGAGCTTTTGCTCCGGAACTGAGTTGCCGGGTCCGCTGTAAAGAACCAGCCCTTGCGGACAATGGCGATATTTTTTCAACATAAGGTGAAGGCTGCGCAAGCTCCCACCCGCACCCGATTTCACCTCCACCGGATAAATTTTTCCTTCCCGAACAACAAGGTAATCCACTTCGGCATTACTACCACGAGCCTCTCTGGCCCAGTAAAATAAATCAGAACTGTGCCAGGCTAGAAGTTCCTGGGCGACAAATTGCTCTGCAAGCTTTCCCCGGTACATTGCCAGCAAGCTATCCTGCTGCAATTCCAATTCTGCCTGGACCTGGCAGAGTCGCTGCATGAGCCCTATGTCGAGCATGGCTGCCTTGAATTTTTTTTGATTGGCTGTTGCACCTAACGGTAAGCCACTTGGATCACAGGATGGAATTTTATGAACTACCCTTGCTTTTGCCAGCAGATCAAAGGCCTTTCGGTTCATCTGTCCGGAGTGACCATTGTCAAGCCGTGTGTATTTAATCTGCTCACCTACATTTTTAGCAACGGTTAAGAACACGGCATCAAGGCAGCTTGTGTTGATGCGAGGGGTATACTTGGAGAAGTCATCACGATACGAGTCAATAATCTCTGACTGGACCTGGAAGGCTTCAAGCATCGAACCGGTATCGTGATAGGTTTTGATGCATTCAGGCATACCACCGATAAAAAAATAGCTTTTTAGCTCTTCAAGGATCATGGTCTGGGCAGGAGCCGCAACATTATCCTGTGATTTTATGGAATATTCCGCCATCTGTTCCTTGCCCTTCGCAAGAAGATATTCATAAAAGGTCATCGGATGCAGTTGCAGGTATTGAATACGGCCAACGGGAATTGAAATCTCGCCAAAGGCAAACTCCAACAGTGAACCTGCCGCAACAACATGAAGTTCTGGCATTTCCTCGTAAAAGTAGCGCAATGCCATAATTGCACGCGGACAGGCCTGGATTTCGTCGAAAAAGAGAAGTGTTTTTCCAGGGATTATTCGACCAAATGCAAGCTCCAGATGACTGACTATGCCACGAGGTTCAAGGTTGCCGCTGAAAAGAGTGTGTAGATCGCGGCGTTTTTCCAGATCAACTTTGATATAGCTGTTGAACTGTTGAGCAAGGACATTGTCGACAAGCCAGGTCTTTCCAACCTGTCGCGCCCCACGGATAATCAGTGGTTTACGGCGCGGAGAATTTTTCCAGTTTATAAGCTGTTTTTCTGCCAGTCGTTTCATAAAAGCGGACACTTTCCTCAGATATGCAGGATATTGACACGGTTTAAAAGTAACATATCAGTGTTATTAGTGTGTATTAAACGTAGAATGTCAAGGATTTTTTACAGAGAATGGGGTCAGTCCTCCAAGTTGTTAAGTTATCTTTTCAAGTGTTGCCTTAAGAGACTGT
>CAXMTO010000349.1:0-29694 GCA_964196355.1 uncultured Myxococcota bacterium | reverse complement strand
AATAGACAGCACACATATTACGATTGAAGAAGTGGTTACGAAAATTCTGCAAAAAGTAGCTTCTCCCTGACCCTTTTGAGCAGGGAGAATGGTGCGGTTTTTTAATCAAGAACGAAATCTGCGCGCCTGTTCTGGTTGTACGCGTTTTCGTCCAGGCCAGGAAACAGGGGTCTTTCCTCACCGTAGGAGAGGGTTTGGATTCTTGAGGGCGCTATACCAAGGTCAATAAGAAACTGGCGGGCATTTATTGATCTTCTTTCACCGAGGGCGAGGTTGTATTCGTTAGTACCTCTCTCATCACAGTTTCCCTGAATGGTTACAGTTTCTCCCGGGGACGAGTCCAGGTACTGGGCGTTGCGAACCACCACATCTGCCATGTCGCTGGTGATTCCAGCCTGATCAAATTCAAAATAAATAGGATAGAGGCTCTCGGAAGATCTTCCATGAGCCCTTTTGTACTCATCTGTTTGATTATCACCCATCAGGCCGGTCCCACTCCCGGTTGTATCGTCGAGGTTACCTTCTGCCGACAGGCTTCCCTCAGAGTATCCTTCTGCCGGGGGGTAATTTATTTCGTTGCCGCTAGAAGCAGCTGAACCTGCAGATCCGCCTGAACCCGGGGGGATAACATTCTTTTTACTGCAACCGGCTCCAAAGAGGATAAGTGAACCAAGAACAGACGAAAGTACGATAGTTTTGTAAAGCCTTGTTTTCATAATATCTCCTGTTGCTCCAAAACCATGGACGCTTTTTCCATGTTTCGTTTTAGGGGTGGGCGGTTTGAAAAACGACTTCTTCCAATTGAAAAAGTAAAATATATAAAATAATGGTACAGTTTAGCCGTATTAGCAAAGAGGTCAAGGATAAATTGTCTACCGGATAATTCTCTTTACCTGTTGCTGATCGACTTCTATAATGGTATTGCGATGGTAACCACAGAAACCCCTTCTTTTTCCGTTTATCGGGTTGTGTACTATGGATACAAAAAACAGAGATCATATCTTAACAGCAACCTGTGCTGTCGGTTTAGAGAGCCTGATCAGGGACGAGATAGAGGCTTTTGGAGGCAATGATATATCTTGTGGCAAAGGGGTTGTTTTTTGGAGGGGAAGCCTGGGCTCTGCCTACCGTTCCTGTTTGTGGTCAAGGTTTTCCTCTAGAATCCTTCTCCACCTGTATGAGTTTGCCGTAACCAGTGAAGAGGAACTGTACCAAAAGTGTTTTGCTCAACCCTGGGCTGAGCATTTGGGGCTTAATACCACATTTGCTGTCGACTGCACGCTATCCGGTGAAAGTTCCATAAACCACAGTCATTATGCAGCACTGAAGGTAAAAGATGCGATCGTTGACTATTTCAGGGAAAATGAAGGGGACCGCCCTTCAATTGACACCTCGCAGCCGGGGATAAGGGTACACATCCATATTGAAAAGGCAAAGGCAACGGTTTTCTTAGATCTCTCCGGTGAAAGTTTACACCGCAGGGGGTACAGGGTTTCCGGAGCGAGGGCTCCGCTTAAGGAAACACTTGGAGCAGCTATCGTTGCTCTGAGTGGCTGGTTGACAAGTGGTGAGGGCGCGGCACTCGTTGACCCAATGTGTGGCACGGGAACTCTGCTTATAGAAGCAGCGATGATGTATGGTGACTGCGCCCCCGGTTTGTCCCGCAACTATTTTGGCTTTATGGGGTGGTTGCAGCACGACGAGGCTCTATGGCAGGATCTTGTAGACGAAGCTGTCGCAAGGGAGAGGGCTGGTTTGAAGAGACCGTGGCCGGTTATAACAGGGTACGATTGTGATCCGGTTGTGGTGGGGAGTGCGAGAAATAATATTGAACGTGCCGGACTTGATGAGCATATCCGGGTTAAACAGGCAGAACTCACAACCCTTCAGCCGTCGGCTGGAAAAGGTCTGATTTTATCAAACCTTCCCTATGGTGAACGGCTCTCAGAGAGGGAACAGGTGTCATATCTGTATAGAGCCTTCGGGCGTATCTGCCGAGAGAGGTTTTCAGGTTGGGATATAGGGGTTTTTATTTCAAATGCAGACCTGACAGACAGTTTTAATTTAAGCTGGGAAAAGAAGTACAGACTTTTTAATGGGACCATACCCTGCAGGCTCCTGGTGGGTAGTGACGGCGGGAGGCGTGATTCGCCTTTTCGATGGAACAGGCTGCCCGAGGTGGACAGGGAAAGAGTGGGCGAGTTTGGCAACAGGTTGAAGAAGAATCTGAAAAAATACCTGCGATGGGCAGAAAGAGAAGGTGTTTCCTGTTTCAGGGTTTATGACAGTGACTTACCTGACTACAATATCAGCGTAGATCTTTATGAAAAATGGGTACACATTCAGGAATATGCACCTCCCAAGTCGATTGCCCCTGAGCTTGCCGAACAGAGACTGAGGGATGCGGTAAGACAGGTAAGGGAGATATTGGGAGTACGTTCAGACCGTGTTTTTCTCAAAACACGGCAGAGACAGAAAGGAAAAAGACAGTATCAAAAAAAAGATAACAGGGAAAAACTGTATGAGGTGAAGGAGGGAAGCTGTTATTTTCTTGTGAACTTTACAGACTACCTTGATACAGGTCTTTTCCTGGATCATCGTCCGCTGAGGGAAAAAATATTTCGGAGGGTCAAAGGGCAGAGATTTCTCAATCTTTTTGCATATACCGGCAGTGCAACTATTCACGCGGCTGTAGGTGGGGCAGCAAGCACCACAACTGTCGATCTGTCGGCGACCTACACAAACTGGACCAAAATGAACCTGACGCTCAATGGTCTGAGTACTGAGAAACATACTGTTTTCCAGGGTGATTGTGTAACGTGGCTGCAAGAGTGCAAGACGGTTTTTGATGTAATTTTTGTTGACCCTCCGACATTTTCAAACACAAAAAAAGAGAAACGTGTTTTCGATATTCAGAGGGACCATTTTGATCTGATCAAACTGGCGATGTCTCGACTTGCCGGATCAGGTGTATTGTATTTCTCGACGAACTACAAAAGGTTTGTGTTGGATGCCCGGTTGACAGAGTTTTTTGATATAGAAAATATCAGTAAAGTGACGATACCCTATGATTTTTCCAGAAACAGAAAAATACATATGTGCTGGGAGATGAAGAAAAAGATGGTTGGAGACGGAACAGGGGAGGAGAAGAGTGATATCAACTGAAAAACTACAGCAACAGCTTGAAGATCTAAAAAATCAAATCACCAGGGAGAAGAAAACTAACGAGGTCCTGAAGAAAAGGGCTTTCGTGGCGATAGTGAAATCGCGTCCAGGCCGGAGCAGAGATGTTCAGGGCGTGGGAGGAGAGCCTCCTCACTTTGACACAGATCAGTCAAGTCATGTAAAGAGCACCTTTCTTGACGACGTAAGTCATGAAATACGATCTTCAATGAATGGTGTTGTCGGGATGACAAACCTTGTTCTGGAGACCGACCTGACGGAAGAACAGAGACAATACCTGGAGATGGTAAATTCATCGGTGGGCCGGTTGCTGAGTGTGGTCAACCAGGTTCTGGATTATTCTAAGATAGAGTCAGGGAAACTCGACTTAAATAGAGGAGATTTTGAGTTGAAGGAGGGGTTGGATCACGATCTTTATCTGTTACGCTTAACCGCTGAAAGAAAAAATCTTGAACTCTCCTGCAGCATAGCTCCAAATGTTCCAGCCTACATTCATGGCGACAGGGACCGACTGGCTCAGATTATAAGTAATCTGGTGAGTAATGGTATAAAATTTACAAGAGATGGATCCGTCGCAATAAATATTGAAAACGATGGTTATGACAGTGACAATAACCTCCAGCTTAAAGTTATAGTAACTGATACAGGGGGGGGCATAGATAAACAAAACCAGGAACGTATTTCCAGTTATTTTAAACAAAAAAAAGGGTATCAAGCGTCTCATCATCTCGTTTTAGGATCGGCAGGGGTGGGGTTAACGGTAGTTTCTCAGCTTGTCAGGATCATGGGAGGTGAACTAGGCTTTGAGAGCAGTTCATCTGGTTCCACCTTCTGGTTTACAATCCCGGTGCAGGAGGTAGCTGATTACCATACTATCGAAGAACAGGGGAGTAAGGCTCTTGAAGGTATTGAGAAAACAAAGACCTATGCACTTAAAGGGGTAAAGGTTCTTCTGGCTGAAGATGAGTATATAAACAGAATTCTTGTCCAGACCATACTCCAACAGTTTGATGTGGCAGTGACCTCGGTTGAGAGTGGTGAGAAGGCTGTGGAAGAGGGATGTGGCGGGGAATATGATATCCTGTTGATGGACGTCCAGCTGGGGGAGATGGATGGCTTGGAGGCCACAAGAAGAATAAGAAAATTTGAAAAAAAGACGGGCGGCCATCTTCCCGTAATAGCTCTCACCGCCCTGGCCATGCCGGGTGATCGGGAAAAATGTTTGCAGGCCGGCATGGATGATTATCTATCCAAGCCTGTTGACAGAGAGCGTCTCGTTAATATGTTGAATAAATATCTAACCAACAGGGCTCTCGTTGTTGTGAGTGAAGTGGAAAGTCAGCAGATTATTGTTCGTACTCTGGTGGAGTCCGGTTGGCAGGTGACGCTTGCAGAAACAAAGCGGACCGCTATGTATGAAGCGTCTTTGTCACATTTTGACCTCATCGTTTTCGATATAGCCGCGCCCGAATTGAATAGTGCGGAGGCTGTGAAGATTATCAGGCAGTTGGAGGACTACTCGGGCCAACGAGCTACAATTATGGGGGTTGGTGATGACACTAATGGCGGGGAGTATCTTGAACATGGTGTTGATGCGTACATAGGTGGACCTTTAACACAAGATAAAATCAGGGAGCAGCTTGTATTGGTTGAAGGATAGGCTGGCAGGCACCCTACATATAAATTAAATTTTCATTCTTCCATGATACATTATTCCCATGTCTGTTTAGATACCTTTGGGTATCAGTTACCTCCTCGAATTATAACATCAAGTGAAATAGAAGAGCGGTTGTCTCCGCTGTATGACCGCCTGCGTCTTCCTTTGGGCAGGCTTGAGTTGATGACCGGCATCAAAGAGAGGCGATTGTGGCCTGGCGGTACCAGGCCCAGTGAAGCTGCAACTTTTGCCGGGAAAAAGGTTTTTGCCCGGGGGGATGTAGACCCGCGCGAAATTGAGTGCCTTATTTTCACATCAGTTTCACGGGATATGATGGAACCGGCAACTGCTTCTTTTGTACACAATAATCTTGGTTTATCCTCATCCTGTCTTATTTTCGATATCTCCAACGCATGTCTCGGTTTTCTTGATGGAATGGTGATGTTGGCCAATATGATCGAGTTGGGACAGGTGAAAAATGGTTTGGTCGTCTCCGGTGAAACCGCAGAGGAGCTGCTGGAGTCAACGCTGCTCTCCCTGCTTGAGGACGAGACACTTACCCGAAAGAGTATAAAACCCGCTTTTGCTTCATTAACAATAGGTTCGGGATCCATGGGATTGTTCATGAGGCGGGCGGAGGAGGGTGAAAATAAACCCATGCTGGCCTGTGGCGCCTGGAAGGCAAATACCATCCACTCCGATCTTTGCCATGGTGGCCAAAGCGGTCACAAGGTTACTTTGATGGCAACTAATTCTGAGGAGCTCTTGTATCGTGGAGTTGAAACGGCGCTTTTAACCTGGAAGGAGTTTTCCGAAAGACCAGGTTGGCAGGGGGGGGATATAGATCACTTTTTCTGTCATCAGGTTGGTTCAGCCCATGCAAAGCTGCTTTTTGAACAGCTGGATCTGGCGGCAGAAAAAAACTTTGCAACCCTTGCGACTCTTGGAAATGTGGGTTCTGTATCTGCTCCAATCACCATGGCTATGGCGATTGAACAGGGTGTATTTCAGCCGGGGGAGAAGGGTGCTCTGCTTGGAATAGGCAGTGGTATAAATTGCATGATGCTGGGGGTCGAGTGGAGCTGATGCGAGGTCGATTGAGCGGCGTTCAGGAAAAAAATTTACTAGATCTTGCCAGGCAGGCTATCAGCTGCCGGCTTAATACAGGAGAGGTGTTGCCTGAAACCCCGAAAGAGGCGGTTTTTCATCAAAAAGCAGCGACCTTTGTCACCCTTAAGATATCAGACAGGCTGCGAGGATGTATTGGTACTCTCGAGCCTGTTGCCTCGCTTTGGAAGAGCGTGCATGACAACGCACAGAATGCCGCCTTTCACGATCATCGATTCTCTCCTCTGCGACCCCCGGAGTTTGAAAAGGTAAAGATAGATATCTCAATCCTTTCTCCCTCCTCGTTACTTGAGTATACGGATTCCCGTGATTTATTGAAAAAACTCCAGCCGGGCGTTGATGGTGTTATCTTAAAAGACGGCCATAAGGGAGCAACTTTTCTTCCCCAGGTCTGGAAACAATTGCAATCGGCGGAACTGTTTCTGGGACAACTCTGCCGAAAGGCGGGGCTGGAGGAAACGGCGTGGCAGGACAGACGATTAGAGATCGAGGTGTATCAGGTTCTCTGTTTTGGGGAGGGAGAGGTGTGAGAGAGGTTGTCTTGCCCGAAGAACTGCTTCGGCAGTTACAGGGTATCTACGAAAAACTGGAACAGGGCTACAGTACGGTGGCCAGGGAACTGGATTTTTCATGTGCCGGGTGCTCTGATAACTGCTGTGATTCATATTTCCTTCATCACACCTATACTGAGTGGGCCTTTCTCTGGCTTGGTTTCAGCAGACTGGATCCTGCACAACAGAAAGAAGTTCTGCGAAAATCGAGAAATTATATAAGTCAGTGCGAAGAGGCACAAAAAACTGGTGAACGTCCCCAGGTAATGTGTCCCTTGAATGAGGGAGGGCTCTGTACCCTTTATGAGTACCGTATGCTCGTCTGCCGTACCCATGGTGTTCCGGCTACTTTAACCCGGCCAGATGGGCAAAAACTGCATTTTCCGGGTTGTTTCCACTGCCAGGACCTGGTGCAGAGGAAGTATGGCAAGGCGCAGCCTCCACATGTTGAGAGAACCCCATTGTTGAGACAACTG
Organism: uncultured Myxococcota bacterium; assembly: GCA_964196355.1. Lineage (GTDB taxonomy): Bacteria > Desulfobacterota > Desulfobulbia > Desulfobulbales > Desulfocapsaceae > Desulfomarina. The sequence goes on along the minus strand of CAXMTO010000349.1, from coordinate 22,699 downwards.
GTACTGCTTGAAGATGAGCTCTTTGACAATAAACGCAGGCTGATGCCTAAGGTGAAGATGACAATAGCTGAGATGCTTGTGAAAGGGCCGCCTGCTCTACCAGTTCCCCATTGCCAAAGATGATGGTGTCGTAATAATTCTTCATCTACTTCGTTGTTGCAAATATTTTATCATTCCAACGTACCCAGTACGCTGAAATAATAAAATATTCGCACGCCTCGCATATGAAGTTTTTTACTTAACCATCTAAGATTTAGTTTTTACGAGTTCATCAAAGATGATGGTGTCGTAAAAACTAACTATTAGCTGTCCCATTGGTTTATTTTCTTCAGGAGTTTTTTCATGCGTTGACACTCCTCCAACCCAAGAAGGAGTAACTTGTGGTCTTCTTCGCTAAGGTCAGGGCGTTCTATGAGATCTTTGAGAAGACACGTAACCCCCATGAGCGGGTTGCCGAACTCATGCACTATTGATGAGGGGGTGGGGGGCTGTCCATCCAGTAGAGGCTGGAGGAAAGCAGCAACTCTGTCCGCACCATTCTCCAGGGCTGGGGGAGCCTTCGGCATGGCCAGAACTTCACCTATTCGCTGCAGCCAGTTACCACTGAAAAAATCGTTTTGATGGATTGTGATTCCGGACATATTCTGGCGGACAAAATCGGTTATTATTCCTGATTCCGGGAAATTTTCTCTGCCAACGGTAATGACACGTACGCCCGCTTGAAAACATTCCGCAATTGTTGAGTACCCGGATTTGCATACAACAAGATCAGCACAGTTGATCAGGTCGGGGTGATAAAAGGTGGTTTGCTGTTCCAACAGGAGAATGTTTTCTCCTACTTTCCCGCACCGTTGTTGTCCTAATATAACGAAGAGAAAATCTGCCATCTCGGACATCTCTTTCCAGATGGGCAGTTCCTGATCTATTCCTCCCATGGTTATGACTACAATTCTCCTGGAGCCTGCAGAGAGTTTTTTCCTGAGATTTATTTTGTTCTTGCGGAGAGTTCTGAAGATCGGACCACAATGAAGGTCGTGTGATTTTTCCAGACAGAGAGGTTCTGTCTGTATGCGGTAAGTGGCCCTGGCAAATTCCTGCCGCAACTGCAGGGCGTAACCATCAAGTTCCTTATATGGTTTGTAAATCAAGTCCCAGGTGAAATTTTCAACCAAAACCGAGGGAACAGCCACCTCCCGTGCTACAGCTATTCCCAGGGGGGCAATATCGCAGAGTATAAAGGCACAGGTTGCACAGAGTGATGCCAGCTGCTGCACCAGGTCTTGAGAAAAGGGCAGGAATCCGGCAAGATTTTCTATCGTTGTCTCAAGATCTATCTCCATGGCACTTTTCTGTTCCAGGCCGATATCTGTTTGAACACGGTGATATGTATAGCTGGTCAGTGTCTCGGAAAAAAGGGATTCTGAAACGGTTGTACATATAACCGGATGGAGGTCAGGACGCCGTTTTTGGAGCGCCTCTATAATAGCAATGACCCGTGTAGCATGGCCAAAACCGTGAGGGGATATAAAACAGGCGATCTCTTTCAATGTTTCAGGTCATGGCGGTGTGGGTGATCTCCAGCCTTATGGATATGGCTGTGAACATGAATGTGATCATCTTCGCATCTATGGATATGTCCGTGCTCAACCTGGTAGAGCGTTGAGTTTGTCTGGCTTAAAAAGTCCCAGTCATGGGAAATGATAATCTGATGGAGATCCAATCGCTGTAAAATATCGGTGAGGTGTTTTCGCGTGTCCGGGTCGAGGTTGTTTGTCGGTTCATCAAGGAGGAGTACTTTGGGTTTCATTGCCAGGATCGTAGCCAGAGCAACCAGTTTCTTTTCTCCCCCTGAGAGCTTGTGGGTTATTCGGTCCTCAAACCCTGAGAGACAGAGTTTATCAAGGGTTTCAAGGGCAATCTCTCTGGCTGTTGCTGGTGGAAACCCAAGATTGAGCGGCCCGAAGGCAACATCCTCCAGGACCGTCGGGGAAAAGAGCTGGTCATCTGAATTCTGGAAGAGAAAACCGACCTCTTTACGCAGGGCCCGCAAATCGGCTTTGCTTTTTACACTCTTTCCCTGAAAGAGCAGTTGACCCTCATCCGGAGGTAACAGTCCGACTATTATTTGAAAAAAAGTTGTTTTTCCACAGCCGTTTGAGCCTATAATACCGATGTGCTTTTCCGACACCGAAAAATTCAGGTTTTGCAGTATCGGAGTGCTGTTATGGGGGTATGTATAACTGATATTACGTAATTCTATGAGTGGTGTTTTTGACATGATTGAGAGCTACACGATATTGTGGGCTAAGGCAACAGGAAAATAAGAAGTAAACCGCTCAATCTACAGAAAATTAAGCATGGCCAGAATGGTGGTGAGAGTAAGTAGGGTGGAGAGAAAAACCGTGTCTCCGGTTGTGTATATGTCCTTTGACAGTGGGATGAGCTGCCCGTTGAAGCCGCGAAGAACCATTGCCTGGTGAACCCGTGTTGCTCTGTTCCAGCTTTTTACAAGAGTCATGCCGAAGAGGTAGCCAAAGGTTCGGTAGGTGTGAATCGTTGTGGCCGGCACAAAACAACGCATCTGGGCGGCTCTCACCAGGCGTCGGTATTCCTGGTAAATTACAAATACGTAGCGATATGAAAAGAGAAGGATAAAACAGAGTTTTTTAGGGCAATGTAAGGTTTCCAGGGCGTGGCCGATGTTAGCTATCCTTGATGTACCGAGCAGGGCTATTATGGCGAGGATTATGGCGTTTGTTTTAAGCGTTATCAGGGCTGCGAGCTGCAACCCCTCATTGGAGAGGGAGAGTGGTCCCATTGTGGTGAATTCTCTGCCGCCGTAAGTAAGGGGCAGGGTCAGCCACAGAAATAAAGTGAAGGTGTTGATCGCGATCATCCGTTTGAGGACCAGCCGGACCGGCAGGTTCGTGAGATAAAAGAGGGTGACTCCCAGGATAAGCGAGACGACCGCTACGACAAAACTGTTCGATGTTGCAGAAACTGAGACAAGTGCAACAGCGGCTATAATTTTAGCTTTTGGATCCCGCCTGTGCAGCAGTGAATTTCCTTGAGCGAACCGTTCGTCCATCATCGCTTATTTTCTCTTCCCGGGGAGTTCATCTAAGTAGATCCAGAGGACAGCTCCAATCTCCACACCTTTCTCATTTCCTGCCGGGTCTTTAATGGTGTAATCAGCTTCATGCAGGGCAGAAAACCCCCACCATCCGGGCAGGGGACACGTGAAATTAAAAACGCCGTTGTCATCAGTTTTTACCACCTGAGTAATATGGTAGTCGTTTGGGGCCCGCAGCTCGTTATCTACGTTGTAAAGCTCTACCTCCACTAAAGTCCCCGCTGCAGGGTTTCCACCAAGCAGAACCTGTCCCGTAAAGCTGTTTCCGGCATAGTTACCAAAAGGTCGCAGTAGTGGAATGATCTCTGTGGGAAGACCTACAGGCGTGTCCCAACCCTGATCATCTCCATATGCGCCAATTATTGTTTTGGTATAGTGTATGATGCTGACATCTTCCCCGGGTTCCCAGTAGGGTGTTGGTTCCATGGTAAAGTGATAGACGCCGGGTTTTTTGAAGGCAAAACTGGTTTTCCAGGAGTTATGCTGCATAAAGGCAGCAGGCTGCAGGGTGTCAGTAAGGTCTGTGGTCTGTCCATCGACAGTGACAGAAAATGTTTCCGGTTTCACCAGCTCCATACCGATATTTTCGAAAGGGTGAGCGAATGCCAGATTGAATTGAATATTCTTTTTTTCCTGAGTAACGACGCTACGTTCAGGAATGAGCATACCGAAATGTGCCGGACAATTCTGTGCAGAAAGGGTAAACAGCGTGGCGAGGAGGGTGAGGAAAATAAATTTGTTCATGGCTTTTTTTTCTGTGACTTGAAGTATGCTGTTATTCCAGCCAGCCCGAGGATATACCCGATACCACCAAGGATATCTTGAAGTGACGGTCCGGTTTCCTGCTGCATGGCAAGGGATCTTTTTACCGGAGCAAGTTTTTTTTCCAGTGTGCTTTCAATGATTCTGGTGAGTTGCTGTTCGTCCAGGACACATGCCGAAACCCGATGCTGGTTTAGCTGGTCTAGCTGGATTGGCTGATGTGGAGGTACTGGTAAAAGCGGGGGAGGTGGCTGTGATACCGAATTTTCTTCTATCTGAAGATAGTCGGCAGCACTGAGATGCCAGCTGTTTTTATGACCGTCGCCACTGTTTGCGATAATCTCCAGGTTATAGCGATTTTTTTTTGCCGCTTCCGGGATGGGAAAACTGAAAAAGCCCTGGTCATCAGTTGTGCCGGAAAGCAGCTCCTGTTTATCCTGCTCACTGATAACTGTAATTGCGGCTTTTTTTGCAGCACGTCCACTTCCACCGCTGAACTGTGTTTCGGTTTTTATGATGCCCCCTTCCTCCCAGGCAAAGACCCTTATTTTGTGGGCCTGGCTGTAAGGGCTGTTGAAAAAAATCAGTAGTATTGGCACTACCATTTTCAGTAAAGTTATGTATCTCATAGTTCTCTTATCTGTAGAAACTCAGGCTGTACTTTAGCCAGGAAAGATACGGCAAACATGGTTATGATGCCCTCGATAAACATGAGGGGAATCTGCGTTGCAATTATCAGCATGGATGCCTGAAAGAATCCTCTGTCTGTGGAGAAGAGAGCAAGAGCCATGAGAACAGATGACAGAAGAACGGAAAAAAAACCGCAGGAAAAAGCGGCAACCTGCCTCTTTTTCCCATTTTTTATAAACCAGGATCGAAAGAGATAGGAACAGATGACTGCGGGGAGGGCCATCGTTGTCGTATTAACCCCAAGTACGACCAGTCCTCCATATTGAAAGAAGATCATCTGAAGAAAGAGAGCCACCAGTATTACCGGAAAGGCGATCCATCCAAGAAGTATACCCATAAGGCCGCCTAGAACCAGATGGACACTGCCTGGTCCTAGAGGGACGTGAATGAGTGAAGCTATAAAAAAAGTAGCGGTGAGAAGACTGATGTTCATCACCTTGTCATAGTCTATTTTCTTCAACCCTATCGCCGTTCCGGCAAATGCCAGGACTCCGCCTGCTGTAAGCATTGATGGGCTTAAAACTCCTTCAGAGATATGCATGAAAAAAATGTCCTGTTTGTGGAGTGGTTGCCGAATCAGGTATAGCGGTGTTACGATTGTCAAACTTGTGTTACTTTAATCAAAAGAGGATGGTTTTGTCAAGACATTGGTAATATGATTTCTTTATTTGTGTTACTCGTCTCTTGGTGGGTTCAATACGAGTCACACCTGACTACAAAGTCTGGCAGAGGAGAATTATGGTGGAAGAAAGTATATCTATACAACCGGTGGGTGTGATCCACTCCTGTTTTACTGAAAAATTTGGTATCCCGAGGCAGTCGGGGATGGTGAAATCAGCTATCGCATATCTTGAGCTGCTGCCGCCGTTTAACAGAGAAGAGATGGTCCGTGGCCTGGAGAGTTTTTCACATATCTGGGTGCAGTTCATTTTCCACCAGGCAGTGGAAGAGGGATGGAAATCGACTGTACGTCCCCCCTGGCTCGGAGGGAAAAAGCGGGTAGGCGTTTTTGCCAGTCGCAGTCCCCATAGACCCAATCATATCGGTATGTCGGCTGTAAGGCTGGTCGATATAAGAAGGGAAAGTAAGAAATTTATTCTTACCCTGACTGGGATTGATTTTTTGGATCAGACTCCAGTTTTAGATATAAAGCCGTATCTTCCCTACAGTGATTGTATCGGAACAGCAACAGGTGGGTACACGAAGAGTGGAGAATTGGACATAGAGGTACTGTTCAGCAAAGAGGCTTCACTCTTTTGTGACAGTTATGAGCAGGAAACCGGGAGGAAAATACGGCTGCTCATAGAGGAGATGATCATGCAGGATCCCAGGCCGGCAAGCCAGAAAGGGGGCAAGGATCGATTTGGAATGCTGCTCTGGGATGTGAATATAAGGTGGGAAATCAGGGGGGCAAAGAGGTGTCGCTTTGAGGTGCTGGAGTGTCGGCGGGTGCGGTGAATCCTTCGAGCACCACATAAACTCTACCGCCAACCTCGTATGTGGCTGTGTTTATGTCGTAATCCAGACTGCCCCCGTCAATCGTCACATCCTCCCCAACCAGTCGTGCCTTTCCTGGACAATTGACTGTACGTTTATCACTGTCGTAGTAGAGCAGGTCTGTATAAAGAATCTGTTTATCATGGGGTTTATTCACCACCACATCATCGATAAGCGTCAGGATCTTTGTAACAGTATGATATTTTCCCGTTTTGGAGACAATGTGAGTAACATTGCCTTTTTCATCAAAGACATCTGCATCAACTGTTTCAAGGGTGAGAAGATCAGGATCATCGCCGATTCTGGCTGACCGTGCCCGAATGAGCGCTGTTTTTTTCCCATTCTGATTCTGCAGGATTTTGACAGTCTCCATTTTGAAATTATGGCTGTCCTTGTTTGGGCTATCAGTTTTGTGTTCAAAATCTCCTCTTACCGTGAGAAAAGAGCCGACGGGGATGCGCCAGAGAGGAAAAGTGAGGATGAGAATAAGTGGTACGAGCCAGACCGTGTTGCGGTGCAGTTTCATCTGATCTTGTATTTTCGTAGAAGGTCCGGGAGCCGGTTTTGTGCCTCTAGAATAAGGTCGCAGCAATCCCGCACGGCCCCATGACCTCCCGGCAGCTCAGTAATGTAATGGGCAATCTCCTTGACCTCAACCACACCATTTGCGGGAACGACAGCGAGGCCGACTCGTTGCAGGATGGTGATGTCAAGCCAGTCATCCCCCATGTAGGCGATCTCAAATGGCTTAAATGTGGAACTTTTTATAATCTCGCCGAACGCTTCAATTTTGTTAGGAATACCCTGATAGATGTAGTCCATTTTAAGCTCTGCAGCACGCCGCTGAACCAGCTCTGATTTTCTGGCGGTTATCACACCGACTTTGACGCCTATCTCGCGGAGAAGACGAATACCAAAACCATCCTGGGTATGAAACGATTTACTTTCTTCATTACTGCCGGTGTATATAAGGGTGCCATCGGTGAGAACACCATCGACATCGAGGAGCAGAAGTTTGATGTCTTTCGCCCTGGCCAGGGCTCGCTTTCTGTATGGACTGGTCTGGCCTGAGGTTCGCTGTCTGGCGAGGGTTCGATATCCTTCCATAAGTTCACAATCCGAGGGGTAGCCGGAGTCTGGGGGGGAAGAGCAGGGATCAGTCATAATCAAGAGACAACGTTGCGAATACGGACAATTTTTTCAAGTAATCCTTCTGCTTCGTCGAGGGGGATGGAGTTGGGACCGTCGCACAGCGCTTTGTCCGGATCCGGGTGAATTTCCATAAACAAACCGTCGATTCCCGCAGCGGTTGCAGCCTTGGTAAGAGGTTCAATAAATTCGCGTTGTCCACCCGAAGTTCCACCTGATCCCCCCGGCAGTTGAACGGAGTGGGTGGCATCGAAAATAACAGGACAACCGAGAGATCGCATGATCGGCAGGGAGCGCATATCTACAACAAGATTATTGTAGCCAAAGCTTGCACCGCGTTCCACCAGCATGATTTTTTTGCCCCCGACCCCACGCATTTTATCCACAACATTTTTCATATCCCAGGGAGAGACAAACTGTCCCTTCTTGACATTAATTGTTTTTCCGGTTTTTGCGGCTGCTGTGAGGAGATCTGTCTGGCGGCAGAGAAAGGCGGGGATCTGGATTATATCGAGTACCTCTGCTGCGGCCTCCACCTGGTTCACATCGTGTATGTCGGAGATAACAGGCAGCTGCAGTTCTTGTCTGAGTTTTGCAAGGATCGAAAGTCCCTTTTCAATCCCGGGACCACGGTACGAGGATAGCGAAGTTCGGTTGGCTTTGTCAAACGATGCCTTAAAAACATAGGAAATTCCGAGCCGACCACATATTTCCAGCATTGTTTCGGCAATTTCTCGAGCCAGAGCTTCCGATTCAAGGACACAGGGACCTCCAATGAGCAGGAGTTGCCGGCCACTTCCGACTACAAGAGGAAGACCGGACGGGGAGCTGATGGAAACTGTGATTTCCTGCATTATATTTGTTTTTTCAACCGTTCTTCTTCTTTTTGAGCGCTGCGCTGATAAAATCCCTGAAGAGTGGATGGGGTTTCATTGGTTTGGATTTAAACTCCGGGTGGAACTGACAGCCGAGAAACCATGGATGGTCTTGAATTTCGACAATTTCAACGAGGTTGTTATCTGGAGATGTTCCAGAGACCACCAGACCTTTTTCTTCGAACTGCTGGCGATAGTCGTTGTTGAATTCATAACGGTGACGATGGCGCTCAGAAATCTCTTCCTGTCCGTACGCCCTGAAACCATTGGTATCTTTTTTCAGCACGCATGGGTAGGCCCCAAGACGCAGTGTACCGCCGAGGTCCGAATCCTCATCCCGAATCTGCATCTCGTTGGTTCTGTAATCAAACCATTCTTTGATGAGGTAGATGACCGGGTGGGGTGTCTTTTCGTCCATCTCTATTGAATTTGCCTTTGCAAGTCCTAATTCGGTTCTGGCGAATTCGACAACCGCAAGCTGCATACCCAGACAGATACCGAAAAAGGGTATCTTGTTCTTCCGGGCAAAGTTGATCGCTTTTATCTTACCTTCAATACCTCTTACGCCGAAGCCCCCGGGAACCAGGATCCCATCACATTCTGTCAGGAGGCTTGCTGCATCCCTGGACTCAAGATCTTCGGCGCTTATGTACACCAGGTTTACCTTGGTTCCGTTGGCAAGCCCGCCATGAACCAGTGCTTCATGCAGGCTTTTATAAGACTCGGTAAGGTCTACATATTTTCCTGTAATTGCGATGGTCACATCATTTGCAGGGTTCTGTATATTATGAACGAGGTCTTCCCATGGCTTGATATTGGGCTGGCCGGTCCATATATTCAGCAGCTCGAGAATTTTACTGTCCAACCCCTCTCTGTGTAAGTGGAGTGGCAGTTCATAGATGGTATCCACATCAATTGCAGTTATAACTGCGTCTGGCGGGACATTGCAGAAGAGAGAAATCTTCTTTTTGAGGCTGTCTTCAAGGGGGATTTCTGTTCGGCAGACCAATATATCAGGTTGAATGCCATCAGCCCTTAACTCTCTGACAGAATGCTGGGTAGGTTTGGTTTTTACCTCTCCTGCGGTTTTTATATAGGGAACCAGTGTAAGATGGATAAAGAGAGAGTACTCCTTCCCAAGGTCTCCCCGCAGCTGGCGGATAGCTTCAATAAATGGTAAACCCTCGATATCTCCAACCGTACCACCTATTTCGATGATAGCAACATCAGCACTGCCATCAAGCTGCACCACGGCGGCTTTTATTTCATCAGTTATATGAGGGATGACCTGTACCGTTCCTCCCAGGTACTCGCCTCGTCTCTCCTTCATGATTACTGAGTAGTAGATACGACCTGATGTGTAGTTGTTTTTCTGGGCCATGACTGCGTTGGTATAGCGTTCGTAATGGCCCATGTCGAGATCGGTCTCAGCCCCGTCATCGGTCACGTAAACCTCGCCGTGCTGGAAAGGGTTCATGGTTCCCGGATCGACATTGATATAAGGGTCGAGTTTCTGGAAGGTGACAGTTAAGCCCCGGCTTTCAAGCAGGGCTCCTATGGCAGCTGATGCCAATCCTTTTCCAAGGGAAGAAAGGACACCGCCAGTCACGAAAATAAATTTGGTCCGTTTTGTATTATTTGATTTTTTCATGGTTGGCACTATAGCAATCGACTGCCGATTATGAAACAGAAAATTGCCCTTTTTCGGTAAAATAAACGATTTGGTTTGACAAGTTCCAGCTGGGTTGAACTGTTTTTTTTGATCTGGGAATAATCCCCCTTGATTGAATAGATGCAGTGAATATCTTCTCTCTGAGATGTATTGAGAATATTTATCAAATATGGAGGAAAGATATGCACTATCTAATTATATCGAGTGTACTGCTGCTTGTTGTCTTATCAGCGTTTGCAGGAGAGAGTGTTGCCGCAGGTGAAGGTGAACAGAAGGTTGCTGTCTTTGGTGGGGGTTGCTTCTGGTGTATGGAACCGCCGTTTGAGCAGCTTGAGGGGGTTATTGATGTTACTGCAGGATATGCAGGTGGAGAGGATGCCAACCCCACCTATGAAAAGGTTTCCAGTGGCAGGACTTCTCATATTGAATCCGTTCAAGTGGTATATAATCCTGAAAAAATCACCTATAAAGAGCTGCTTGACACCTTCTGGCGACAGATAGATCCAACCGATGACGGCGGTCAGTTCGCCGATCGGGGGAATCACTATCGGACGGCAATTTTTTATGCTGATCAGAAAGAAAGAGAGATAGCGGAAGAGTCGAAGAAAGAACTCGACGCTGCAGGACTCTTTGATCGTCCGGTTGTTACAGCTATTGTGCCTGAAAAGGGATTTTATCCGGCGGAAGAATATCACCAGGATTACTACCTGAAAAATGTACGTCATTACTCAGCATACAAGATTGGCTCGGGTCGTGCCGGATTTATAAAAACGGTCTGGGGGGAGGAATCATCCAAAAAAAAATATGCCAAACCTGATGATGGGGTTCTCCGCACCACCCTGACCCCAATGCAGTATGATGTAGCCCGCAATGATGCAACGGAACCTCCCTTTGACAATGCATATTGGGATAATAAAAAAGTGGGCATTTACGTGGATATCGTCTCAGGTGAGCCTCTGTTCAGTTCTCTTGACAAATTCAAATCCGGAACCGGATGGCCAAGTTTCACCCGTCCACTGGTGAGTAAAAATGTCGCTGAAAAAAAGGATCGTACATTCCTTATGGTTCGGACAGAGGTGCGCAGTGCCCATGGCGACTCACACCTGGGACACGTTTTTGATGATGGCCCCAAACCAACCGGACTGAGGTACTGCATCAACTCCGCATCCCTTGATTTTATTTCAGTGGATGAGCTTGAAGAAAAAGGGTATGGCGAATTTCTACCTCTTTTTCGTTAACGCCGCGGCAAACCCGAAATAGTGTCTTGGTGCCATTCCCGCCTTGGCGGGAATCCTGGTGGGAGTAGTGTGAGACTGGAGGTTATTTGCCATTAAGAATGTCTTCAATTCGTTTTCCGTCGATCCTGGCATCAAAAATCGCATGGATGAGCGGGGAGACTGTTTTCTCCTCTTCTTCAGTAAAAAGAAATCCGGGCAGCGGTTTGGCTGTAAGGGTCTGCATGCGGGCAAGCATCATTGTGGTGGTGTTGATATGACGTGAGACAGTTTCATGCTCACTGATATCGCACAGGGCCGGAAGGACATCCAGCATGTTCCCCCAGTACTCTTTCTGACCCAGATGTTCGATTATTTGTGCGACTGCTGTTGAGGCGGCGAAGTAGTGGGCGGGAACCAGCGCCGGTTTGCCAAGCGAGCAGGTTTGCTCGGAGATCATCATGCGGCAGGAGAAAGGTCTTGCCGAGTAAATGAGACAAATGTCCTCTTCAAGAAAAGGACATGGCTCCTGGTTGCCGGTCTCTTCGAAGGTAACGTTTTTCTCCTGCAGACAGGCTCTGGCAAAATCATTGGTACTCATTTTCGGCCGGTGTTGCGGCCTGTTTTGTTGCAGCTTTTCAGCAAACCACTGCTGCATATTCTCTTTGCGAACGAATCGAAGGATGATTTCACCCTCGAGAGCTGTCATGGTAACATTTTGGGTGCAGCAAACGGCGCAACCTTTGCAGCATGCCACCTCGTTGCCTTCACTCCATTCTGCAAAAATGGCATAAATCGCCTTGAGTATTTGATCTTTCATTGTCTGTTAACCTCCACTGATTTCGACAGTAAGAATAGCCAGGGTTGTGTACCGTATGAATTTTCCGGAAAAAATAAGAAGTGAAAAGCGCGTGAATCCAATCCTGAAAATTCCCGCGAGCAGGCAGAGCGGATCTCCCACAACCGGCAACCAGGAGAGCAACAGAGACCATGAACCGTATTTTCGATAGATCTTCCTTGCTTTTCTCAAATCAGAATCGTCAATTCGAAGCAGTTTCTTGATGAAAAAATCAGACCCGTAGATTCCGATCAGGTATGTTGTACAACCACCTAAGTAATTGCCGAAAGTTGCTGTGATTACAGTCTGCGTGGGAGAGAAACCATTGAGAATCATGACGGCAAGGAGCCACTCTGAGCCGATGGGCACAACTGTTGCCGCAAGAAAACTGAGTGTAAAAAGGACCAAAAGAGACGGCTCAAGGTCCAGCTGGTGTAATAGTTCCATGGGATGGGGAGCGGATTTATGTAAAGAGTGGTTGTCTGATACCTGATACCGCCGTTGTTGTCAATAGCCCCGATTTCTCATAAACTTTGTTGGTGAGAAATCGGGGAGAGGGGAGAGTGTGGCGGAATACGTGATAAGCTGTTTTAAATAGAGGAATCATGTGATATCTTGTTTTTCGAAAACGTTGGAGCAGCCAGTGGCACTGTTTCAGTAAAACGCAGCATATATGAAGGAGCAGGAGTGCAAAAGAAATACCCCGTTACCCATATACCCCTGACGATGATTGTTGTCCTGGTTTTTACAGCATCGGTGCAAATCTGCCCGGTGAATGCAGATACTGGATTTGAAAAATGGATAGCTGATTTTTATGCAACAGCTTCCCGGGAGGGTATTAGCCGGCCAACCTATGAAAAGGCATTTTCAGGGGTCACTGCACCAGATCCCCTGGTGCTCAAAAAAGCAGCATATCAGCCTGAATTTACGACTAAAATATGGGATTATGTTGACGCAAGAGTGAATCCCCTTACTCTCCCAAAGGGGCTGGAGATGGCTGACTATTATAGGGAAACACTCAACAGTGTTGAGCACCGTTTTGGTGTTAGAGCATCGGTCTTGCTCGCAATCTGGTCGATGGAATCAAACTATGGAGAGATTCTCAAAAAAACGAGTCGATTGCACTATGTACCCCAGGCACTTGCCACGCTGGCATATGGAGATAAAAAGAGGAAAAAATTTGGCAGGACTCAGCTTCTGGCTGCACTGAAAATTCTCCAGTCCGGTGATATCAGCAGAGAGCAGTTTATGGGGTCATGGGCCGGAGCCATGGGGCATACCCAATTTATCCCGACAAGTTATCTTGCCTATGGAGTGGATATGGACGGGAATGGCCGGCGTGATATCTGGAATTCAATTCCGGATGCCCTGGCTACGGCTGCCAGTTTATTACAGAAAAATGGCTGGCGTACTCGAAAAACCTGGGGGTATGAGGTCATTGCCCCAAAGGGCGGCAGCAGGTATACCGACGAGACCAGGACCCTGACCCAGTGGGGAAAACTGGGGTTTGTCCGCCCAAAAGTGAGAAATTATCCTCGCCCGGATGACAGGGCTGTGTTGAAAATGCTTGCAGGGCCTGAAGGGCCTTCTTTTTTAATGTTGAAGAATTTTTTTGTTTTGAAGACCTACAACAATGCGGATGCCTACGCCCTTGCAGTCGGACTCCTTGCTGATCGGCTGGCAGGTGGCAGTGGCATGATACAGCCCTGGCCTCGTCCTCCGGGAGCTCTCAATATTTCTGAAAAGTTTGAAATACAGGAAAAACTTAAACAACGAGGCTACTATTCCGGAAAGGTTGATGGCTATCTGGGAAATGAATCGAGAAAGGCGGTTCGCATGTATCAGAAAGATGCCGGTTTAACCGAAGATGGTCTTCCCAGCTCCATGCTGCTACAGAAACTGAGAGAATGATGTCTGACCATTCCCATTTATCGGGGAGCAGGTCAGGCGGGTGGAACAAAGCGGCCGTGCGGCCAGGATGGGGTGGAGATATTTGTCCCAAGGTTGTATTTGACCAGCCGGGCTCTCAGTTCAAGGAGCTGCTCCACCAGTCGAGTTTCTGTGCTGGCATATGCTTTTTCATCATGAACCCGCTTTACTACGATACCGAGTAGTTCGGTGATGGCGTTACCCACGGAATTCTGGCTGATGGTAACGATAAGCCTTCCTTTATCGTCCCTGTAAAGAAGTTGCTTGTAGGCCGGCTGCCACCGGATTTCATTGGCAAACATAGGGTCTTCCATTACCTGAAGCCGCAGCATACGAGCCGCCTGATGAAACTGATCACTGAAGAGGAGGATGTCTTCAATCTGGTCGGGGAAGGCGGCGCTTGCCGGGATGCTGGTATCTTCTGCTGCAACCATGCGAAAGAGAGCCCGATAAAAGTCAAGAAACCCCTTCAGGATCAGATCATACTCCTTCCAGAACTGACCTTTCTCCAACGATGCTGCGCCGCCTAAAACCTCCCAGCTCGGTAAACCCTGAGGGTAGCCCGTGATAGTAAGTTTACCTTCATCGGGAGGTATTGGACGCAGTACCTCAAGGTCCAGTACTTCGAAAAAACGCAGGTAGACATCGTACAAATACTGGAGGAAGAGGCCGTTATGACCGCTATCTGTCAGATTGGGATTGTCCTCTGAAGCATGGGGGGATGCGGCAAGCAGTTGTTTTTCAAACACCATAAAATGATTATGGATCATGCGGATGCTTGGAACACCTGATTTATTCAGCGGCCAGGTTGCATCCAGAGATGCTTCACCGCAGAACACAAGATGCTGGTCGGGGTCGGGATATTTTTCCAGCATGTAATTGAGGGTGACTTTGGTCATCCTGCTGAAGACAATATTTTCTTCCCTGGTCAGCTGATCGCGCCGAACCGGACGACCCATGGGATCCAGTACCTTCTGTGAGGTATCAAAAATAATTGAGGTGTCAAAGAGGTTGGAGTGGCCAATGGCTTTGCGGTAGAGAAGGAATCCTTCCTGAGTACGAAGCAGACCGTTTTCCCTGGTCAGGTGCCGCAGATTGCAGGGACTGTTGAAGAATTCCGTCGGGGCGATGCCTTCCGGGATTTCCAGCGGGAGTTTACGGTGGGGAGTGGTTACTTCGCGTGGGGCGCTCGTTGTCATGGTGGCCTCTTACAGGATGATGATGTATGCCTTATTTTTCAATGTTAAAAAATGTTCTACCCTACTGTTTTTGTAACTATTTCCCTGTCAAAATAATTCACCGCCATACCCGCATCGACTACGATTGTTTGGCAGTTTATCCCTGAAGCGCGAGTTGAGAGCAGAAAGGCCGCGGTATCTGCGGCTTCCTGGGTTGAGAGCGCTTTTTTTCTGAGGATAGCCTTTTCGGCAAAGAGGTAACTGTCTACATAACCGGGTATTCCAGCGGATGCCGACGTCTTAAGAAGGCCGGGGGCGACGGCATTGAACCGGACGTTGGAAAAATCTGAAAAGCTCTTGGCCAAAAAACAGAGAGAGGAATTTAAAGCTGCCTTGACAGGAGCCATATAGCCGTAATTCTCTGCAGCCATGGTGGTTGTTGATATTGTAATAGTCACAAAAGAGCCATCTTTAGCAACCATATCCTTAAAGTGATTTGCGATACTGATAAATGAAAAACAAGATATATTTACAGATTGAAGAAAATCATCTTTTATCGTCTCATGGAAAGGTTTCATCCCCTCAGAATAGTTGGCAAAGGCGATGGAGTGTACAACCCCGTCTACACACCCTCCATTTTGTGCATCAATTGCAACCGCAATTTCATCTCTGACCCGGATAATATTTGCCTCATCCTCAACGTCACAGATGAACACCGGAGAGTCAGGGAAAAGTTTTCTAGCTGTTTTCTTTCTCTGTTCGGAGCGAACGACGTGTATTATTTCCGCCCCCTCTTCAACAAGAGTCCGCCCGATAACAGCGGCAACTGATTTTTTATTTGCCAGACCGAAAATGATAAATTTTTTCTTCTCCACTCCCAGAAAGCTCATGATAATTTGTATTTGTATATGTTGAAAATTGCAGCCATTCAGGCCAGTGAGTTATTTACCCTGCCGACCACATCAGACCAACAGCAAACAGGAGACTGTACAGCAACGACAACTTGGCAGTTTTGGCCAGAGTTTCGTTTAATGCCCTGCCCTGTTCATTGCGCACTTCCCTGATGAGCGACAATCCATAGGGAAGGGTTAATAACGGCAGGCAGATTGCGATGGACATATCGTAAACAAACAAAACAACTGGGGTAAGATAACTGATTGCAAGCAGAAACATATATCCCCTCACCGTTCCGTCATGGCCCAAAACTACGGCAAGTGTTTTTTTTCCTGCTTTACGATCCGTCTCTCTATCCCGTAAATTATTAACGACCATTATAGCTGTTATAAGCATCCCCGGAGGAATTGAGGCAATGACTGCCATCCAGCTCACTTCCCCCGCCTGGACCAAATAGGTGCCGCATACTGCGACAAGACCGAAAAAGATAAAAACAAACAATTCCCCGAGAGCATGACTTGCAAGAGGAAATGGACCGCCACTGTAGGCCAGGGCCGCCAGTATAGAAGCAACACCCATGAGGATGACAATCATCCCACCGATGCTGACCAGGTAGAGAAAAAGCAGGCCGGCTAAAACAAGGGCGAAAATCATCGCACGTTTGACTTCTGCAGGGGGGATGAGGCCGCTCTGCGTCACACGGACAGGGCCCAGCCGTTCTTTAGAATCGATATTATTCTTATAGTCGAAATAATCATTGGCAAAATTAACTGCGACCTGGAGTGTAACAGCACAGGCAAGGCATACCAGAGCGGGAAACAGCATGAATTTACCGGCGCTAAAGGCTACGGCAGAACCGACAGCGACAGGCGCTACAGCAGCAGGGAGAGTCTTGGGACGTGCCGCCTGTACCCAGAGTATACATTTTGATTGAAATGATTTTTGCATGTTCGAACACCGGTAAACGGTAAAAAACAGCAGGCACTCTTTTCAGTACCGATTTGAAGGGTATAAGTACCTTGGTAGTATATGTAACTACATAATTTCAATTTACATTACTCAGTATCTTGTTTTTTATTGCAGTGTTTCTAGAGTAAGGTACTAACACCGGTTAACGGTAAAAATTCATGCACTCTTTTCAGTACCAGCTTGAGGGGTATAAGTACCTTGGTGGTATATGTAACCACATAATTTCAAAACACATTACTCAGTTTCTTGTTATTTATTGCAGTGTTTCTGGAGTAAGGTACTAAAGAGCAGATATTTACCGGTATAAATTCAAAAGTTGAGTCAGTTTTGTCCATCAACAAACATATGTTTGCTGACTTTCAGCTCAACGGTATAAATTGCAAAGTAGAGTAATACACCTAACACGCCCATCCCTATAATACCTGTATACATCTCCGGATAGAGCAGGACCTGGTATGTCTCAATGACGATATAATATCCAAGCCCATAACTGGTTAGCGATTGTTCTGCAATAAAAAGTACAGCTACTGCGGTACCAACTGAAATCCGCAGGGCTGTGAGTATAGCAGGAATAGAAGCCGGGATATAGACATATCTAAAAAGAGCACGGCGTCCCGCACCAAGGGATTGTACTGAAAGGATCAGTTCCTGTTTAAGGCTGGCGGCCTCGTCACGCACCACCACCAGGATCTGGAAGAAAATAATTATCGCTATCAGGGTAATTTTTGATAAATCACTGATTCCCATCAGTACATAGATCACCGGCAGGAAGATTATCTTAGGTATCGGGTAAATAATCGCGACCAGCGGACCAACCACCCTGTCCAGTCGTGGCATTTGTCCCAAAGCGAGTCCCAGAGGTGCTGCCAGAACTGTCGCAAGAGCAATTGCCGCGAGAACACGTGCCGCCGATGCGAGAAAATGGAGCCCCAGATCTCCTGTAATATTACTGAGAAAAAGCGGCACCACTTCTATGGGAGAGGGAAGTATCGGGCGATTAACAAAAAAAGCAAGGAGTTGCCACAGGAAAAACAACATACAAATTCCGGCCAGAGTGCTCGACAGTGTCGCCTTTTTTTTCATTCAGACTCACTCCTCCCTGTCATCAGGATGTCCTTGAGTTCCCGGCAGCGATCAATGAATTCAGGACTGTTTCGCCTGTATCTGTTTCCGGTGAGCGGGTTGTCAATTATCATCGGTTCTCTGTTACACCGATCACTGAGCACGAGTATCTTTTCTCCGAGTACAACGGCCTCCTCAATATCATGGGTCACCGTCAAAGAGGTCAGTCCCGACTCCTGGTGGAAATTGTTCATTACCTTCTGCAGTTCTTCCCGAATGGGTGCATCGAGCGCGGAGAAGGGTTCATCCATCAGAAGGAGATCGGGCTGTAGAACCAGTGTCCTGGCGAGTGCCGCACGTTGACGCTGCCCTCTTGAGAGCTGCGAGGGATACATTGTTTTCAGGTGATCTATACCGAGCCAGTTGAGCCAGTGATTAACCCTCTGATCTTCATCTTTTTCGTCAAATTTCAAATCTGCCGGACTGTGTTTGCCATCAGGTCCATAAAATTTCCTTATCTCAAGACCGAGACGACTGTTTTTCTCGATAGTTGCCCACGGCAGGAGACCGTGATCCTGCAAAACCAGACCGGTGGAAGGTCTGGCTCTGGTAATCTGCTGCCCACCCACAACAACCGTCCCTCCCGTCGGTTTTTTCAGACCTGCGATAAGAAACAGGAGGGTACTCTTGCCACAACCGGACGGACCGATAACAGTCCACGCCTCGCCACGCTTCACCTGGAACGAAAATTCACGAAAGAGATCAATGCCATTCCCATAATGGAAAAAAAGCTCTTTTACATCTATCATCGGGCACTTATTGCGGTAAAAAGTCAGCAGTCACGGAATCCTCATAAGCCAAAGGAGTCAAGAGAAGTTTTTTCTCGAGCATCCAGACCATAACATCATCCCATTGCTGTTTGCTGGGGACAATTTTTCTGGGATATGGTGGAATTATAAAACTATTGGAGACATTTTTAGGAACTCTGATTCTGTCCAGCATCAGTCCGCTATACTGTTCCGGGTTCGCATTAAGGTCAGCAACGGCTTTGTCCCAGGCAACCATGAACTGTTTTACAGCCTCCGGTTTATCCTCCAGAACCTGACTGGAAAAACTGATCACACTGCAGCTTACATTCGCAAGGGCCGTATCATTTACAACTTCAACTGCTCCTGCGCGTATGGCGCTTATTCCAAGAGGATCGGGCAGGGTGGCTGCCTGTATTTGCCCGGACAGCAGTAACTGCAGCCTTTCAGGCAGAACAGGTATAAATTTGTAGGCCACTTCGCTGTCCTTGACACCTCCAGCTTCCATAAGGCGGCCGGTAATATATTCTATTACGGTATTTTTTGATATCCCGATTGGGACACCCGCGAGATCCTTGATATCTGAGATCCCGCTTTCAGGAGAAGCGAGAATCCTGAAAATAGGTGAGGTACCGATGGGAGAACGAGCTATGGCAATTATTTTCACCTGGATCTTCTCCCTGTTGAAAATTGCTGCTCCGGAAATCTCATTGATCATGCCATCTATTCGACCGGCCTGCATCAACTGGTCCCGCTCTAAAGCACTGCCAACCGGCAGAGTCTCGACTGTCAGGCCTGACTCCTTAAAATAACCGTTTTTCTCGGCGACAAATATTGGCAATACACTGGGGATAGGCAAAAGCGCCAACCGCAGCCGGTCACCTTTTCTGTCGGCACCATGTACGCCTGAGGACAGAGAAAAACAGAACAAAAGACAGATCGAAAACAGCAGATATTTTATTCTCATATAACTCACCATAGTTGGAAATCACCGCTTCGTGACCTTACCGCCATCTATAACAGAAACTGGTCATTAGCGATTCCCTTCCAGGGGCAGCTGAACTCCCTGGAACTTTAACTGATTGCTGGGTAAAAAAACACGACCTCAGAAAATTATTTGTTATTCACAAAATTTTTAATCATCATCTCACCAAGTTCACTGGACCTATTCGTCGCCGCTTCGACTGCATCCATGATCGTTGTACGAAGGCCCCCCTGCTCCAGGGTGTGAATACCGGCAATGGATGTCCCGCCCGGTGAGGTGACTCTGTCTTTCAGCTGCCCTGGATGTTCGTTTGTCTCGAGAAGCAGTTTTGCTGAACCCATAACCGTTTGCGCCGAAAGCAATAACGAATCTCTTCTGGAAAGCCCCATTTTCACGCCGGCATCCGCCATGGCATCGATTATCAGAAACACATAGGCCGGGCCGCTGCCACTCAGGCCGGTAAAGGCATCCATGAGCACATTTTCCTCGATAAAAACGCTGATACCGACAGAATCAAATATCGCCTTAGCTATCTCGATATCTCCGTTATTAACATATTCACCTGCAGCAATTGCCGTTGCACTCTCTTTCACAAAGGCGCAGATATTCGGCATTACGCGTATAAGACGCAGCTCCTTCTTCAAACCTGATGCGATGGCTGCCAACGGCACACCTGCAGCTATTGAAATCACCAGTTTTGACTTATCAAGGACATCTGCAGTTTCTTTAAGCACTGTTGCTAAAATCTGCGGTTTGGTCGCATAGATAATTATTTCAGAGTTATTTACGACTTCAACATTGTTGCTGGTGGTGTTGATGCCATACTTCTTCTGCATGTTCTGGAGGGGCTCTTCGCGGATATCCGAACAGATAATATTTTCAGGATTTGTGCTCCCCGACAGAACGAGGCCGCTGATAAGTGCCTCCCCCATATTACCGCTGCCAATAAAACCTATTTTCTTATCTTTCAACATGGGGTAATAACTCCTTACTTGAAATATTCTATAAAAGGATTCTGAAAAAGAGAACAGGAAACAACACCATGGAAAGTCCTTTTTTCCATAGCTGCCTGCAACTAATGTAATTCAAACTAGCCGCCAACAACGATATTGTAACTCATCCCCGTTGCAATCTGACGGCAGTCGAAAGTTTAACAACGTAACATACTATTAACACAATATTTTTAAAAAAAGAACACCACATATCCCATTGGCCTTGATTTTGCAACTCCATGCAGAAATCATCCAACACCGGTAAACGGTAAAAAAGCCAGCACCTTTTTCAGTACCAGCTTGAAGGGTATAAGTACCTTGGCGGTATTTGTAACCACTTAATTTTAAATTACATTCCTTGGTTTCTTGTTTTTTATTCCAGTATTTCTGGAGTAAGGTACTAAACCATTATAATGGAAAAATGTATGTTTACAGACAGACTTCCCCTGATCTCGGCGAAATTTTCACTCCTCCTTCTTGTTCTCTTCGTATTATCCGGTTGCAGTTCAATGGGCTCCAAAAACACCCGATATTATCCGGTAAAGCAGCATGCTCCCCGAGAAAACAGCCTGGGGTTCAGTATCTCGCCTCCTCCGGGCAGCAACTGGTATGAAAAATTAAGAGACAAGAGCCTGATTTATCTTAAAAAAGATCAACCAGAGACATACGCCATTTACACCCAGGCCACCGAGATCATCCTTGAACACCCTATCTCGGAAGAGAGGGAGTTAGTAGAATATGTTAAGAAGAGCAAGAATATTGACATTAAGTCGGGCCGATACAAGAACTACAAATCTCAATACCTCACCCAAAAATCACCTTCTCAACAGTGTGTCCGCTACAACAATAATTTTGAAGACCACGGGATGAAAAACCTGGATAACGAAACTTTTGTTATTGTAAAAAGCGGTGGAGTTTTCTGTCTGCACCCCGACACGCCAACTGTCGGCATTGATTTGTACTATTTTGAAAAATCAATTTCAGGAGTAGACAACATGTCTTATCAGAACGAAGGAGAACAGTTTCTCAGCAGCTTAAATTTTAAAACGATCAGACTTTGATAATCTCACTGTTTCGGTTTATTGCGTGAGTTAAACGTCACACGGTGATAAATTTTAATCATGCTTTTCTGAAAAAGACTGCGGATTCCTGCCACAGGATTTTTTATCCGCAAGGTTGATCGATTTCGAATTACTCCTCCATACGTTGTTTCAACAATTTCCTTTTCTTTTTCCGTAATCTGTCGGTTGACAATTGCAAAGAGGTTCTGCTCTTCCAGGACACGCCGGCGTGCTTCAACAATATACGGCAATCTGTCTTCATATTCATTATTGGCTATGTGGCTGTGAATAATATCCCTGGATCGTGTATAGTCATTGATATCTATGTGGATAAAACTCTCTTTTGGAAAGTAATCAGCCGCATTAGGGGCACCGTGATAAAAGGGCAGGGTGTAGCCTAGGAAGGCATCTGGAAGTTTTTCGGTCAGGTGATGCGGATAGACATGGTTTTCCACCGCAATATGGTATTTATACGGATCAAGTGCCTCCGCCTTATCATCCATCGGGTTCACTCCATGGCCAAAGATATCGAGTTCCTGCAGCTCTTCTTTTAGTTTCCAGGTAAAGTTCACTCTGGTCGAATGCAGGGTTGTGTTTCCAGTTCTTCGTGAACAGACAGTGGATATTAGCCTGAATTTTTCAGGGGGAGGTGTCGCCACAATCTGGTCATGGGTAATAAATTCACCGTCACCAAAGGGAAGCCCATAGTGCCAGACAAGTCCTGGGTGATGAAAGATACAGTGGGGGTGCTTCATCGCCCAGGGTTCCTGAAATGTGAGTATATGGCCGAACTGTCGCAAGTAATCTGAGCCAAATACAGTAATGGTGGAAGGCTCCCCGGTGATCAGCAGTGTTCTCTCACGAGGGCAGCATAATTTTTCTTCCGTAAACACTCCGCTGTCCTTTGGAAGGTCGTGATATACCACCAGCCAGTCATACTCTCTGCAGTCAACATCAAATTCAAAGCGACAGTTTTTCCAAAGAGGCACACAA
>CAXMTO010000348.1:0-4659 GCA_964196355.1 uncultured Myxococcota bacterium | reverse complement strand
CTTGATGATGTTCGAGCAGCTACTTTCCGAGGCAACTTAGACAAAAGAAGAAAATACTTTTGGCGGCCGTTGAGTTAATACTAACTGCTTACCACCATTAGAAGGAGGTAGCTTAAGTTGTTGAACAACCTATATGAAAAGACTGCTTATCGTAATCAACAACTGATGGTTCATATACCGGTGCAACACCTTATGCCTCGATAACTTCAACTTAGGATATAGACAATGAAACAAAAATACTTTTTCTTGATAGTTCTTTTTACTCTGATAATGCCGGTGGCAGGCTATACGCAAGGCAAGACAACGGCCATTGAATCGCTTGCCGTTGAGCTCTGGCCAGATTATGATCGCGCTTCTGTCCTGGTCTTGTTAACTGGTGCTCTGCCCGCTGACACAACGCTACCTGCAACCGTCACACTACCAATTCCGGAAACCGCCCAGTTGAATGCGGTGGCTCGTATAGATAGCAGTGACGGCCAAATGAAGGATGATATCTCCTCCAGCCCTGTACCCGATGGACTCAGATTCATTACCCCTGATTTACGTTTTAGATTGGAGTACTATCTCCCTTACACCGTCAACAACAACCAGCGCACCTTTAACTTTAGCTGGTTGGCTGCCATATCCGTGAATAAATTTCAATTAAAGGTTCAGCGTCCCTTATTCGCTAGTCAGCTTACCACTGAACCTGTGTCCATAAATATATTTAGTGGTGAAGACGGGTTTACCTATTACGCCTTTTCTGAACAAGTTGTCCCGGCCGGGCAGTCATTTTCAGTCCGCGTGGATTACACAATGACCACGGATCAATTGTCAGTTGAAAGTTTGACTCCGCCAAGTACACGCGCACAAGAACCTGGATTACCCTCCACAGCAAAGACTGGCGCGGATGTTAACTGGCTTCTCTTAGCTGTTGTTGCGGGTGGTATAATTATACTAATAGTATTTGTTTGGAAAATTGCCACCCGCCGAACTGAGTCCAAGCGACCCATAACCCACAATGCTGAGGCCAAAAAAGAGTCATACTCAAAATTTTGTAGTAATTGCGACAACCCAGCAGATATAGATGATAGATTTTGCAGCAAATGCGGAGCGTCCTTATGAGGTAGATGACTCTAATGTTTTATATTCATTTTATAATAAGCAATAAATCAAACAAAGCTTGCGCTCAAGAGAATATCTCCTACCTAAGTCTTGTCGTCGTCAAGCCTCTCGGTCACGGATCAGAATCTAAAAGCTTCAGGTACCTATGGAAAGCTTTCCAAGATGTCGGCTTTCGATGTACTCTGAATTTATGAAATGCCCATTGAACAAGTTTATCAGCTTGAAAGAATAGCTGAATAAAAAATCAGCAGAAGTCAAACTCCTGACATAGCCAAACAGTTCGAGTTTGATATGTGTCAATTTAACCGAATTCTGGTCATGGTAGCATATGCTAAATTTGACTTTGGTCTAAGGCTTCATATATTAACAATTTAAAGTGTAGAAACGGAATGTTGAAAAATCAAATGAGCATACGCCAAGGAGAAGATAAATGAAATCTATTACACTATCTATTATACTCTTTCTTGGAACAAGCTGGCTGTTTCCAGCTTGTTCCAATGAGAATCCAGATGCAGCAAAATTAAATAACATTGATGCCGTTCAAGCGATAGCAATTGCCAATGAATGGAATTATACCAAAAAGGAGATCACAAGCTACGTCACCCCTCGAGAGGTGGTGTTTAAATCCTCTGATGATAAAGTTATTAAAAAGATTCCGCTTACGGAAGATAAAATGTTGGTCGCTGTGGCGCCTTATATAAATAGAACGCATACGTGAGCGATTCATTACTTGTCCTCCTGTCAGGCGGAATTACCCAAGCAACAGTTTTATGTAAAAGCGGTTGACCAAGATAAAAATGTTCTAGTCGATAACACTATTAGCACTATGAAAAACGGTTTTTTTGAACTCTGGCTTCCAAGAAACCGTAGGATCGCACTGAGGGTTCAGGGCCTGAATCGTACAGCCAAGGGCCTAATAACAACATTTGATAACAGTGATACCTGTATAACCACATTTCGATTGCGATAATAGATATGCAAGAAAAACAATTTAGCTACCGAGCTGCTATTGTCATTTTTTTGTTAATCGCAGGCCTGCTGGTCCTTTTGTTGCTGAATCGAAACAAGTCATACAATAATTCTGTAAAGATCGGGCCGATAGAGGTAGGGCTTGCTGCGCCTGATTTCACATTTCCGGGTATGGATGGGAAAATGGTCAGCCTGTTTGACTTTAAAGGCAAAGTTGTTCTCGTTAATATTTGGGCCACTTGGTGCCCTTCCTGCGTCGATGAAATGCCTTCAATGGAAAAGCTTTACCAAAAACTCAAAGGTGAGGATTTTGAAATTCTGGCAGTCAGTATTGATTCTTTGGGGGAAAAGGTTGTGGCGCCGTTTATGAAAAAATACAAACTCACTTTCCCTGCTTTGATCGATTCTGCCGGAGCTATCAGAATGGGTTATAGGACCACCGGAGTTCCAGAGAGCTTTATCATCGATAAAGATGGAATACTCGTCAAAAAAATTATCGGTTCACTGGACTGGACAAAACCTGAAATCTTGCATCTATTTCAACGTCTGATTCAAAAACCATGGCACAGTAAGTAAGGAGTGTAAAGAATCAGAGCCCTAAAGCTGAGGGTTTGATTTACCCTTGGAAGGGGTTGTTTTCCACAAAGCCTGCCAAGTTAAAAGTGCCTATAACGGGTCAGCCGGTTACCGGTCAGCCAGTTGTCCGGTATTAAATTACGGGCCGGCAGGCACAACCTTTTTCAACTCTTGTCCGATGATCCACTATGGCATATTAGTTCACTTCAAACTCTTTTATCCAAACGGATGTAACACCCCTTTCTGACACCGTTAAACAAAAAAACCTGAAGTCCCATGATTAAGTATATCATATCCCTTACCACCATCATTTTGGGAGACCCTGCCTTTTCTGCTGAGAAACATCCGCAGTCGAATTCGTGGCCTCTGATAATATTAATTGTCAAAATCAATATAAAGGCCAGAAGCAAACCGTTAATTATCAAAGCTGCAGAGCGGGGATAAATCCCGATAAGTAAGGATAGACCTGAGATCAGCTCCACAAAGGGAAGGAAAATAGCGATCAGATTTATTAAAACCTCAGGGAAAAGGTTGTATCCATAAACCATTTTAGAAAAATCGGTAGGAGACAGTATCTTATAATAGCTGGCATATATAAAGGTTATACCAAGAATCCAACGAAATGCTATTTCTATCCAACCGTTATTGAAAAGAGTTCTCAAATTGTTATTCAATTGGGTAGCCCTCCGATTTCCAGCCTTGATAACCATCGATAAAGATACTGACATTTACATAACCATGGTCAAACAAAAGTTCTTCCAGTCTGTGGCTATCGTCACAGGTTCTTCCTGAGCAATACGTAACAATGAAGGTGTTGGCCGGATGTTTCTTTTTAAACGTTTCGATGAGGTCATCAAATTGACCGAGAGGCAGGGATTCTGCACCTTTTATGTGACCATTTTTAAAACTTTCAAGGGAACGGGAATCAAGAAAAACTGCTTTGCCTTTGTCGTAGATTTGTTTTGCAGTCTTAACATCCTTAATTTCCAATTTGCCGCTAAAAACATCGCTGTTCGCTTTTGAAGCGGCAACACTCGGTGATTCACCCCACTGACCTACAAGGGGAATGCCTGGAGGAGAAAATAAATTTACAGTAAACGCACTAATTATGGATATTCCTAAAAGGAAAATCGTTTCTTTTATGATTTTATTCCATTGCATGCTCGTCTTTTCCTTATTCAAACAATATGCATGAGTTTTAACTTGTCAAAAACATTTCAATTTTCATCATTTTTTATGTTTTACCTAAATCATTTTCTTGAAAGCCCAAATAACAGATTTTTGATTATTTTAATTGCATATCTCAATAAAACCTGTGTCTATGTCAGATTTCCAGCTAAATCTCTCAGGACTGTAAGTACTTCCTATGTTCCTTCGTAGTGGAGGTACTTCTCAAAGTCATCTATTATATTTTGTATTCGTCTTGCGTTAGCGTTAAATTTGGGTAGTTATAAACCAGCCCAAGATCTCCCTTTAAGACCTGGAATAGCATCCATTCATGTGAAGACATCATCCACCTTCAAAACCTAAGATATGTCTGACCGATCCGATCCTGGCCTTGAATCGTACATTTGCCATCGATCACCGGGTTTCTATCATTTAAACATTCTTTATTTGTATGATGATATCTGCAAAGGTTGCTAATTGCGGATCAGTAATGGAGAGCACACGAATTTTATCTGTTTCAATTCTTGAGATCACTCCAACGTATTCAAATATCAGGCGAACTTGTGATACCTGCAAGTGCGCCACGAGCGCACTTTTAATAGTAAAGTGTGCGTAACTGCACAAAAGATGAGGGCGGGCCCCTCGGAGCCGGCTTGCAGGAGCAGGCTTCAAACCACCTCAAGCTGCTGTGGTCAAAAGCCTTGGTGGTGAGCGTTGAGGAAAAGGCATGGCAGAAGACCGTGTCAGGTGAGGATCAAGGAGATGAGCGCAAGTGAACCATTGATGAGGTGTCGAAATATCAGAGATGGCGTCAAAACTGGAGTGCTTGCAGGTCTCCAGGAT
>CAXMTO010000347.1:0-7051 GCA_964196355.1 uncultured Myxococcota bacterium | reverse complement strand
CCTTACAAATTTTCCCCAGGCTCCCCACAACCATCCTTCTCGAGCAAATTTCGGACAGTATTTTTCAGATCAGTACTATCTCCTGATTTGACAATGTATGCATCACAAGCCCATGTTCCTAGGTCATGTTTAAATTGGGGATAAGCACTGCTCAAAATCATTGGAATAGTGGGATCCAGCATCTTCATCTTCCTTAGCACTTCAACCCCGCTCATGCCAGGCATCAGGATATCAAGAATAACTAAATCCGGTTTATCATCCTGGAATTTTGCTAGACCTTCTTCCCCATTGACCGCTGAAATCACCTGATAACCGATATCCTCGAACTCCGCACGATAGACAATATGAATATTTTCTTCATCATCAACCAGTAGTATCTTTTTCATCCAGTTCTCCTTCTTTTACCTTATCCAGAGATTCTCGCAGAAATATAACCGCCTCCTCCGGCGGCATGGGGTTGATATAAAAACCTGACCCCCATTCAAAACCTGCAATTGATGTCAATTTGGGTACTACCTCAAAATGCCAGTGAAAGTGTTTTAGTCCAGATGTCCGCAAGGGTCCGGTATGCAAAACGAAATTATAAGGGACATTCGGAATACAGGCGGCAAGCATCTTCAAAGATTTGGAAAAGAGTTCGGCCAGCGCAAAGAGCTCTTCATCGCCATGTGTACGATACGACGAACCATGTTTTTTAGGCAGTATCCACATTTCAAACGGAGTGCGCGGCGCAAAAGGCATAATTGTGATAAACAACT
This sequence comes from uncultured Myxococcota bacterium, assembly GCA_964196355.1. Classification (GTDB taxonomy): domain Bacteria; phylum Desulfobacterota; class Desulfobulbia; order Desulfobulbales; family Desulfocapsaceae; genus Desulfomarina. The sequence goes on along the minus strand of CAXMTO010000347.1, from coordinate 6,293 downwards.
CATTCTGGCAGACAACCCGCTCATTTTGTTTTATTTCCTGCTGAATAATATCACAAAATAAACAACGCTCTTTGTAGTTGTAATATGACTCCGCTCCGTCAAGTTCAGATACAATCATCCGCGGCAATATCGGCAGAGCGATGAGTTGGGAGTGTGAATGCTCTAGAGATGCACCGGCTGCTTTTCCGTGATTTTTAAACACCATCACGTATTTGAACCTGGGATCTTTCTCAAGATCCAGAATCCGCTCCCTGTATGCCTGAAAAACCAGACTCATCCTGTCAGGTGGTAGATCAGAAAAGAGTTCATCATGGTTTGGGCTCTCTACAATAACTTCATGAGCACCAATACCATTCATTTTATCGTATAGGCCAATTCCTTCCTTAGACAGATCACCTTCAATGACGAGTGCAGGAAATTTATTAGGTACAACCCGCACCTGCCAGTCAGGTTGATTCGGGGTATCGGTACCGTTTCTGAACACCAAGACCTCGGGAGGCGTAAAAGCTTCATTTCCTGGACAAAGCGGGCAGAATCCTTGCGCCACCTGAGGAATTTCAACAGGAAAATCTGTCGGCCTCTTCCCTCTTCCTTTGGCGATGATTATCCATCGCCCGAGAACAGGGTCTTTACGCAGTTCAGGCATGCAATATCATTTCCCTTGGGATTTTTCCTTAGTTTCCTGGAGAGTCTTGCAGTCAATACAGAAAGTTGTTACAGGACGAGCTTCAAGCCTCTTTATGCCGATATCTTCTCCGCATCCATCACAAACACCGTATTCACCTTCATCCAACCGGCCAATAGCCTCTTCTATTTTAGCCAGGAGTTTGCGTTCTCTGTCGCGTATTCGCAGCTCAAAACTTCGACCGGATTCTATAGTGGCCCGATCATTGGGATCCGGTATATTGGTCGTCTGGTCGGTCATTTCTGACAATGTTTTTCCAGCCTCTGCAAGAATTTCATCCCTTTTCTCCAACAGCTGAGATCGAAATTTTTCCAATTGCTCCTTATCCATTTTTCCTCCTAAGGAAATCGCTATTACTGTAAGATTGCAGTTTGTTACTCTGTCTCACGGATATAGGTACCACTTTTCCCGCCCGTTTTTTTCAAGAGACGAACATCACCAACAATCATCGATTTATCAACGGCTTTACACATATCATAAATAGTAAGGGCGGCTATAGAAACGGCTGTCAATGCCTCCATTTCCACTCCGGTCTTCCCTGTTATTCCAACTGTTGCAAAAATATCAATGGAACAATCGTCACTATTTAAGCTAAAATCAATATTTGCCTTACTGATCATCAGCGGGTGTGCCAGGGGTATGAGTTCGTCAACTTTTTTGGCTGCCATCACACCTGCGACACGGGCAATCCCCAACACATCTCCTTTGGCGATCGATCCGCTTTTTACCAGTTCAAAGGCATTTTTCGACATCTTTATATTTCCACCGGCATAGGCGACCCTGGTGGTTTTCTCTTTTTCTCCAACATCTACCATTCGTGCATTACCGCTTTCATCAAAATGGGTAAATGAAGATTTTTCCTCTGATGTCATGAACAGCCTGCTCTCATAATATTTTTACATTCAGTTAGCCCGATCATCATTTCCTACAGGATCTCTCCAAACAGTCTTTTGAAAAAGCCTTCCTGCTCTTTATGTTGACCATGTTGCTCACACAACTTGTCAAATTCCTTCAACATCTGTTTCTGTTCACTACAGAGGTTTGTCGGTGTAAGTACCTGGAGTTCAACAACCATGTTGCCTTTACCGCCTCCGCGAAGATTTTTCACACCTTCGCCACGAAGTGTAATAACTTCACCTGACTGGCTGCCTGTAGGAATATCCACGTCTTTTTTGCCGTGAATTGTCGGCACCTCAACGGATCCACCAAGTGCGGCTCTAACCATCGGAATCGGCAGGCGACAGTAAATAGTGTTACCGTCCCTCTTGAAGAATTCATGCTCCTCCACATGAATCACCACATAAAGGTCACCTGAAGGCCCGCCCTTTCGACCGCCTTCACCCTCACCACGCAAACGCATCCTGGCACCGGTGTCGACTCCAGCCGGTATCTTCAGAACCACCTTTTTCGTTTTCTCTACCAGACCGCTGCCGCTGCAGTCACTGCAGGGGTTAGTGACAATTTCACCTTCCCCATGACATTGCGGGCAAGTGGAGCTTACCTGGAAAAAACCCTGCGAGCGAACAACCTGTCCACGTCCATTACAACTCGGACAAACCTGTTTCTTATGTCCCGGCCTGCTGCCGCTTCCTTCACATGTCCAGCAGGTATCTCTACGGCTCAACTCTACTTCTTTGCCGACTCCGTGAACAGCCTCCAAAAACGAGACTTCCACATCATAGCGCAGGTCATTTCCGGCAACTGGACCATCCCTTCTCTGTCGAGTGCGGCTTCCACCGCCAAATCCAAAAAGATCACCGAAAATATCACCGAAACTGGAGAAGATATCTTCCGCGTTGCCGGGCCCATTATAACCGCTGTTTTTTAACCCGTCGTGGCCATAGGTATCGTAAATCTGCCTCTTCTTGGCATCACTCAGGACTTCGTATGCCTCTGTACAGAGTTTAAACTGTTCTTCAGCTTTTCCATCCCCCGGATTCCGGTCAGGATGGTACTTCATGGCAAGCTTACGATAAGCTTTTTTAATTTCGCCGCTTTCGGCATCCCTGGTAACCACTAAAGTTTCGTAATAATCAATACTCATAGTAAATCAACACACCTTACTTCGTGATGGCGCCGTAAAACTCTTCTTCCAGTTCGTTTTTTACCGAGCCATCTCTAATTTTGATCTTTTTCCTCTCTTGTTTCTTTATGAAAGAACTGCTTAAGATTCACTCTCCAGTTCCACTCCATCCACCTCATCATCTTTCCCCATATCAGGTAGTTGGTCGATATTATCAAACCTTACCTTGTTTGCAGCAATCTCGCGTAAAGTCATGACAATTTCCTTGTTTTTTCCCTCAGTCAGAAACGGTTCTCCGTGACGGTGCTGCTTTACACGTTTTACGGTAAGATGAATCAAGTTAAAACGGTTATCATCTCCAATCTGCTCCAAACAATCTTCACATGTAATTCTTGCCATTCGAAAGCCTCTCTTAATTTTATCACTCTACGTATTAATTAGAAAATATTTTTCAAAAAATCCGTGAGTAATACGTACTGAATTCTATTCTTGATGATCCGATTTCTTACTTGTCAAAAGGGTTTTTCAGCAACATGGTTTGATCTCTGTCCGGCCCGACAGAGACAATGTTTGCCTTAACGTCCGTGAAATCTTCTATGCGCTTGATATAGTCTTTTGCCTGGACTGGAAGATCATCAAAATTTCTTACATTTTCAATTTCTTCCTTCCAACCTTGAATACTTTCATATACAGGACTGACAGCAGCAGCCTGATTTATATTAGACGGCATAGCAGAAACCGTATTTCCGTTCAGCTCATATGATGTCGCCATCTTGATAGTTTCATGGCCGCTCAAAACGTCTAATTTTGTTATAGCGAGGCCGGTCAGGCCATTCAACCTCACTGCATCATTTGCAACTACCCCGTCAAGCCAGCCGCATCTTCGACGACGCCCGGTTGTAGCACCAAATTCATGCCCTTTAACCTGAAGCTGCTCACCCGCATCATCAAACAGTTCTGTCGGAAAAGGCCCCGCCCCGACACGGGTAGTATAGGCCTTTAATATTCCGACCACCGAATCGATGTGTGCAGGACCAAACCCTGACCCGTTGCAGGCGTTTCCGGCGATAGTATTTGATGAGGTGACAAAGGGGTATGTACCGTGATCTATATCAAGCTGCGTTCCCTGGGCACCCTCGAAAAGAATGTTCTGATCCCGTTTTCTGGCCCTGTCAAGCTCTTCTGAGACGCCACCTAAAAAGGGACTGAGCTGTTCCCTGTAGATCTGAAATGTCGCGTATATCTCTTCCAGGTCGACAGGCTCAGCATTGAACTTTCTGGTCAAAAGAAAATTTGTCTCTTCGACGGCCGCAGTCAATTTATTGCGAAACAGAGAATCATCGAGTAAATCTCCAGCCTTTATCCCTGTGCGCCCGACTTTATCTATATAACAGGGACCAATACCTCTCCCTGTTGTTCCTATTTTATTTTTATCAGATAAGGCCGCCTCTTTTGCCTGGTCCAGGCGGGAATGATACGGCATTATTAAATGGGCTCTTTCACTTATCATAAGACGGTCCGGGGTAACGGACAGCCCCTGTTCATCCAATTCGCTGATCTCCTGCAGTAAAACCCCGGGGTCAACAATAACCCCATTGCCAATCATGCATTTCTTTTCTTCATAGAGGATGCCGGAAGGAATAATGTGAAAGACAAATTTTTTCCCCTCTACAACCAGCGTGTGACCCGCATTGTTTCCGCCCTGGAAGCGAACAACATAGTCCGCGTAATGTGTCAACAGGTCGACGATTTTTCCCTTGCCCTCATCACCCCATTGCGTTCCTACAACAACCACACTGGACATCTATGTTCTCCTCACAAAGATTGACGTGAATATCCAGGTTCCACCCCTTGACAGGATCCCCCTCAGCCTATTCACCTGAACAAATATTCTTGGATTGAGTGAGGCTAAATAAGCTGCTATTTTGGTACATATCCTCACAGGACAAACGGAGAAATATAGTCAACTGGTTCAATAAAGTCAATGAATCAAATTTCCTTCCCTGACACATCTCAACATCCTAATACCGGTTAACGGTAGAAATGCCTGCACTCCTTTCAGTACCAGCCTGAAGGGTATAAGTACCTTGGTGGTATATGTAATCACATAATTTCAAAACACACTACTCAGTTTCTTGGTCTTTATGACACGTTTCTGGAGTAAGGTACTAATAAATCTGATAAATTGTTTTGTCGAAAAACCTTAAACTAACTGTCAACTCCTCCGACGTTGACACTGGTGGTTAAATACTTTACATTTGTGTCGCTGGCCACAGTAACTACTGCTCTTTCATTCGCCGAATTGTAATTTGGCAATCACCTGGAATTTCTAACTATGTTTGGTATCGGTCTCCCTGAAATGATTCTCATAATGGCCCTGGCTCTTATAGTAGTCGGCCCTGATAAACTTCCGGATCTTGCACGGTCGCTTGCAAAAGGAATAATGGAGTTGAAAAAAACGGCTGAAGGGTTGAAAGACTCTTTTGCTGAAGAGGGAAACCCTCTCGATGACATCCGTCCTGATCTTGAAGAGGCTGCAAAATCCCTGAAAAACAATCTTCTGGAAGGCTCCTCCTTAGACTTCGATGAGCTATCCGGCGGGGTGAATCCTCCAGCGGACACTGAGGCTGAACCATATACAGAAGTCATCGAAAAAGATGATAACTTGTCGTCAAACGATGAGGCAGCTGGCGTCAGTGACGCTGGAGAACAACCGGATCAGCCGATCATTGATATTGAGGTAGATGATTTGGATGGGAATAGCGAGACGAAAGTTCAGTCTTAATTTGAATGGTCGAAACTGAAAAATGGCTAACCTCAACCTGCAAAGTTCAATTCCTGTCATAGAACGCAGTCTCGAGTTCTTCAAACCGCATCATCTGGAATTACGAAAGCGGCTTATTAAAGTCTGTTTATCGATTCTCTGCTGCAGCGTGATCGCCTATATCTTTGCCGAAGAGATAGCGGGTATTTTTGTCTCCCCACTGTTCAAGGCAAGCCCTTTAGTCTACAAACTCGTCTACACCAACCTGCCTGAGGCATTTTTAGCCTATATAAAACTCGCGCTGCTTATAGGGGTAATTGCCAGCCTTCCTGTAGCCCTGTATCAGATGTGGGTCTTTGTCTCTCCGGGACTTAAAGCAAATGAGAAAAAGTTTACGGTTGTCGTCGTATTCTGGGGTGTTTTCCTCTTCACCTGTGGTGGAGGGTTTGCTTTTTTCGCTGTTTTACCCAAGATGCTGAGTTATTTTATGAGTTATGCAAATGAGGGGTTGATACCGCTGCCAAAACTTGGAAAATATCTTACCTTCGTCGCCAGGACCATTCTCACATTTGGCCTTGCATTTCAGATTCCTTTCCTGATGGTTATGGCAGGCAAGTCCAATATTGTCCGGGCGGAATACTTTCGCCGTAAACGTATCTACTTCTATATAGCGATTGTGTTTCTCTCTTTCCTCCTGACTGCCGGCGATTTCATGGCCACAGGACTTCTAGCCATCCCGCTTTTCCTCCTCTATGAGGCTGGAATTTTCCTCTCTTTCTTATTTTGCAGGAAAAGCAAACCAGTAGACAACTAAGGTGGGC
>CAXMTO010000346.1:0-15355 GCA_964196355.1 uncultured Myxococcota bacterium | reverse complement strand
AGTGCTTCTCACACGTAACGTAAAAATATTAAGGCTTTTATTAAACCATGCACCCGAAAAATTATATCCTGAAGGAAAAACAGATTCTGGCTTCGTTTATTTCAAAACTGCCGGAAGCCATTATTATTTGTGATGCCGAAGGTTCCATCCTGCTGCACGACTATCAGTCCGAAACGTATCTGCTATCCGGGAAAACCAAGCAGGCCGGCTTGGTTACAGGCAAACCCATCACTTCAATTATTGACAAAAACCTTATTGAACATGCCCTGGACGAAATCAATGAACAATTAAAGCATCATGTCACCAACACGGTATCAACCTTTATTTTACAAAAAAACAAGCGGGTATTAAAAACCCAGATTGTGCCGGTTTTAAATCTTGCCGGTCTTTTCTCCGGGTTTGTGCTGATACTTGAAGACATCACCCTGCAAAGCCAGGCTGAAAAAAGGGTGGAGTCCCTTTTAAAAACTTTATCAAAAAACGCAAGATCACCAATGGCCAGTATCAGAGCTGCCATTGAAGCTATGAAAGAATTCCCCGGTATGGATGAAAACCGACAGCACCAGTTTGTAGACATCATCCATGAGGAAGCCATTGTTCTCAGTGATATCCTTAACCGCGTATCCAATGAATATACAAACCTGATCAATGTTAACAGATCCTTAAAACCTCTATTCATTAAAGATCTTATACAAACTATTTCAAGACGATCCCTGGATAAGCTTGGCATCATCTGCCATATCAAAAGGCACTCCCATGCCGAACAAATTTCAATCAAAGCAGACCCCTACTCATTTGTGAGTGCGGTGCTCTTTGTATTGGACCGGCTGAAATTCGTAACAGGAGTGACAAAATTTTATTTTTCGTTTCATATAAAAAATAAGATTGTCTTTCTTGATATCATCTGGAAGGGAGACTCTGTAAGCCCGGAATTGATTAAACAATGGGAGTCACGGGATATTGCCACTCCAAACCAGATCTCAAATATCTGTTTAAAGGATGTCCTCGACCAGCACCAAAGCGTCCTTTGGACATATTCAGAGCACGATCACTTTGACAATATGCCCTATTTAAGATTTTTTATCCCAGCTGATCACGATTTAAGCTCAGCATCTTTTGAACCGGTTTCTACTATACCGGAAAGCAGGATTGAAATCAGGGATATTGAACTTTTTAATCATTCCGATCAAACTGTGGAACTGGACAACCGGCTATTGACTGAACTTTCCTACACTTCTCTAATTCGTGAAATTAACCGGGCCTCAAGGGTCGAAGATATCATTGGCAAACACAGCCAGTTACCCAGGCTGATCCACAGTATGCTCACCAGCGGAACAAAAATAAGAACCATAACATGGCTGATTACCGCTTTTTCCGATGCGATTTTAAGCAAAATACTGAAATTTGCAACAGCCGAACTTGGCCCCCCCCCGGTGCCTTTTGCATTTGTCATAATGGGCAGTGAAGGAAGAAAAGAGCAGACCCTGAAAACAGATCAGGATAATGCCATTATTTTCAAGGACCCAGGTGCCGGTGAGACCATTGAAAATCTTCAAACCTATTTTCTAAAGCTTGGAGAAAAAGTCTGCACCTGGCTTGATCAGTCGGGATTTGATTTTTGCCAGGGAGGCATCATGGCGAAAAATCCAAAATGGTGTCAGCCTCTTTCAATATGGAAAAAATATTTCTCATCCTGGATACATTCAGCAGGGCCTGAAGACCTGCTCCATACCAGTATTTTTTTTGATTTCCAATTTGCCTATGGAGACCGACAGATCACCGATGACCTCACAGCTCATCTATTTGACAGCTTATCAAACTGGGCAGGATTTTTTCGAAACATGGCGGAAAATGCCGTATATTTCAAACCACCCATCGGCCTGTTCGGCAATTTTCTTGTACGTTCCAAAGACCCGCACAAGCACTGCATTGATATCAAAATGGTCAATATTCCCATTGTGGACTTTGCAAGAATTTATTCTTTGAAACATCACATCAAAGCAACCTCTACCCAGGACAGGCTGTATCAACTATATGAAAAAGAGGTGTTATCCCGCCATGAATATAACGAATTGGAACAGGTCTATAGTTTTATCATGCAGATACGATTCATGGGACAGATCCAGGCTATCCTCGGTCAAAATATCAAGGCACACAACTTTATTAACCCCAAGCAACTCTCATCCATTGAAAAAAAAATGCTCAAAGAAGTATTAAAAAAAATAAGGTCATTTCAGGCGCAGTTGACCTTTGACTTTATCGGTGCCACAGACCAGCAGATCTCTTAAATAATCAATCCTTTTCTGCCAGTAATTCTTTAATTTTGCCGACCACATAGTCTATGGCAAAAGGTTTGGTAATATAATCATCAGCCGCAAGCCCCATGCCTTTTGCAATATCAATGGAACGGGCCATGGCAGATAAAAAAACGATTTTGGTTTGTCTAAATTCTTTTTCCTGCCTAATTTTCTGGCAGACTTCATATCCATCCATCCCCGGCAGCATGATATCCAGTAAAATCAGATCCGGCTTCCAGTCTGATATCAGATCCATGGCTATTTCTCCTGTTTGGGCAGTCTGAACATCGTAGTTATTCTGCTTCATTAAAAATTCTAAAGGTACGATAATATTGGGTTCATCATCAACGATCAATACTTTTTTCTTCATTTTGCCCCTTTATCTTACGGTCAGGATAAGGTTCGATAAGCGTATCAAAGAATTTTGCTTTGGTTATTGTAGCAAAGGCAATGTGAAAACGAAAGTTGCACCTTTTGCCAATTCACTCTCCACCCATATTCTGCCGCCGTGGGAATCAATAATATGCTTGGTAATTGTCAATCCTATACCTGTTCCAGCGGGCCTTCCCCTTGCCCCGGCAATGATCTGACGAAATTCATGGAAAACAATCTCACGGTCTTTATTGCTGATGCCGATACCATTGTCTTTAACAAAAACTTTTAAAGAGTGATTCTCATTAGCACCTGTCTTTAGGATCTCTCTATGCATCCCAACCTGAATTTTACCATTTTCAGGATCACAAAATTTAACGGCATTGGAAATCAGATTAACCATTACCTGTACAAGTCGGTCTTTATCTCCTGATACGAAACTGTACTGATTTGATATATCAAGTGTTAAATCTATATTTTTTTCTTCAATCAGCTGACCGATTGAAAAGATAGAATCCTCAATAACTTCCCTGAAATCAAGCCGCATCATCTGCCACTGAATCTGCCCTGCTTCAATCTTTTGAAAATCAAGAACATTATTAATCAACCGGGTCAGCCTTTCACTCTCTTTTATGATTATACCGACAAACTGATGGTGTTTTTGGGCATCAAGATCAGGGTTGTTTTGAACAATTTCAGCCAATGCCCTGACTGAGGTTAACGGGGTTCGAAGTTCATGGGTTACGGTTGAAATAAATTCGTTTTTCAGCCGGTCAAGTTCTTTTAATAGCTCATTGGCTGCCTCAAGATCTTTGCTCGCCTTTTCAAGTTCCCGGCTGTAAATGATCATCTGCTGGGTCTCATCCAGGATGTTCATGATCTCATCCATGCCAAGAGGTTCCTCTTCCACAACTGACCGGACCATCACAAGTGCAGACGCAGACCCGATGGCACCTGCAAGCAGTTTTTCTGCAAAACTGACCAGGCCTGCATCTGCTACAAGGTCCCTCTCCCAATTAAGATTATATTCCCCTGCATAGCGCTCAAGGGCATCATCGGTTCGATTTTTTCCTAAAAATCTTTCAAGAAGCATTCTTAAATCAATAACCGAGGCCGTAGCCCGCCAGAAAGACGATTTTTCCGATTCAACGGAATACTTGAACACATCCACAAACAGTGTTGCCTGTTTCTGCTCAGTCTCGTTTTGCTTTGAAAAAAGGGAGACACCGACAAATAATGCAATGTTTACAAACATACTCCAAAAGACTGCATGGGTATTCTGGTCAAACCCTAAGAGATCACTATCCATCCCAAACAGCTGCCGTGGGTTTAAGAACTCTATCCCGAAAGTCCCCTTGATCAGCAAATCCCCGGACAGGAACCCTGCCTGGGCAAGTGAAGGCAGAACCAGAGTATATGCCCAGGTAAGAAATCCTGCCGACAGCCCCCAAAGGGCACCCATCCTTGTGGCGCCTTTCCAGAATATTCCCCCGATCACGGCAGGACAGAACAGGGCAACCGCAGCAAAAGAGATCATCCCTATGGAAACCAGAGAATAGTATTCCACTACATAATGAAAATAAAGATATCCTAAAAGCACGATGCCTAATATGCTTATTCTTCGGATAATCAACAAAATCCTGCTTAAATCACTTTTTTGATCCAGCTTTAAAAAGGGAAGACGAAGCAATACCGGCATGACCAGTTCATTGCATACCATGGTTGACAAGGCAATTGTTTCTACGATCACCATTCCCGTGGCTGCAGACATCCCACCTATAAAGGCAAACAGCGCAAGGCCCTGTTGTTTTTTTGCCATCAAAAGCGTCAGGGCAAAATAGTCTGCATCTACATGCCCTTTTTCAAACTCCAGGATACCGCCGAACGTTTCGGATAAACTCTGGCTGCAGCCGGGTTCTGAAAGGCATTCTTCAAAAAAATGCAACATGCCGCCAAATGCAATGGGAATAACAAAAATATTAATGGCCAGAAGATACAAGGGGAAAAGCCAGACAGCCTTTTTTAAATGATTTTCATCCACATTCTCAACCACAATCACCTGGAACTGGCGGGGCAGAAGGAATATGGCCATCATCGCCAGGAACAGGGCATTATACCATCCTGAGAATGTGGCTGCATTCACTTCCATTACAAAAAGATGCTCTATCTGGGGGACAAGGCCTGCCTTTGCAAACAGGTCCCCGAATCCAGAATAAAGTCCATAGGTGATAAACAATCCCACTGATATGATTGCGATCAGTTTTACAACGGACTCAAAGGCAATGGCTGCGACCAGACCTTCATGCCGCTCGGTGGCTTTCAGATGACGGGTTCCAAAAATCACGGCAAACAGTGCCAGCAGGATAGTTACAAAAAATGCCGTGTCTTTTGTTGCGGGCAGGCTGCTTACAGTTTTGGCCATGTAGACATCCGGATATTGACTGATAAGCTGAAAAGACGTTGATATGGCTTTAATCTGAACAGACATGTACGGCACAATACCGACCACTGCGATAATGGTAACAACACCGGCAATGGTGGCGCTTTTCCCGTACCGGGAGGCAATAAAATCGGCAATGGAGGTAATCCGGTTGACCTTGCTGATACGGATAATTTTTCTGAGTATTGGCCAGCCCAGAATCATCATGAGAGTCGGGCCTAAATAAATGTTAAGGAATCCTGTGATACCTGATCGGCTCGCCGCTCCCACACTCCCGTAAAAGGTCCAGGCCGTGCAATAGACTGCCAGGGACAAGGCATAGATATAGGGGTTGCTGATAATGCTTTTACCTGCTTCTGCCCGTTTATCCCCCCAAAAGGCAATGGCAAACAAGAGCCCCATGTATCCAAAAGAAACAAAAATAATGATTTTTTGCTCTAGCATAGTTGCCTTGACCTAAAATAAATTTTTAAGGCTAATCAGGCAGCCGGCCTTGAACTCAGTCCGATTGTATTTTGTTATTCCCTGCAGTATCAGCTCCTGGCGGGTAACCCGTATCCGAAATTTTCGCGCACAAAACGATTAAACTAATCAATAGAGACCAGACTGCGAATAAATAGAAAAAAAACAGAGGGATTCCAAACAAACGGTAGGGCAGATTGAATATGGTCAGCACGGGATAACAAAACAGAAAACAGCCTAACAGGAAAAGCCCGATATACCGTCCGGTTATTGATCTGCTGTCAAGCACCAAATCATCCCTCTATTTTATACAGCTGCCTTTTTATCTATGAAAAAACCTATGCCCTTTCAAAGGATACACTAAAAAAAGGGAATAAATCAAGGGGGGTAAATCAGGGTAGTCTTGCCGCTGAGCGTAATGCCTAACAAAATATTAAATCCACCAGGTTCAAGAGTGTATTTTTAACTACAATCATGTTGATTTGAATATTCTATAAAAAAATCCTCTGTCAGGTTTGCGTTTTAAAAAATTTATGCTAAGCTCAGAATCTTGAAAAAGCTTTAAGAAAAAAGGGTTGAATATACAATCTCAGGAGAAAATATGGAAGAACAACAGTTAAAAAGCGTGTATTTGCATTTTCGATTTAAATTTTTAGCAATAACTGTAATATCATTTATACTGTATGTGATTCTTTCAAGCCCTGGTGACTTTAGTCAGTTTGCTTCAACGGACCAGTTTAAATTATTAGGTCCTTTTCTCATATTAAGCGGAATCTTTTATCTTGTATTTAAAAAAGTCCCTGTTAAATGCCCAAAATGCTCTAAAATATTGCCAACAAAACAAGATTGGCTTTGCCCTGATTGTAATAAAAAACAGGACAAAAAACGCTATTTAATAGACAAGTGTGTTCATTGCAAACAAATACTTGCCACCTCTTCGTGTGAGCATTGCAAAGAAGAGTTCAGACTTTAACTCTCAAACTCAGGCAATTCATTACCCTTTGCCTCCAAAGGTTCTGTCTGCTCCTAAAAAGGAGTCTTTAGAAAGCTGGAAATATTCTGAATTATTAAACCCGAATAGTTTCGCGATTAAAAACCCGGGGAATATTTTTGTTCTTCTGTTAAAATATCTGACTTCTGTATTGTACTGTACTTTTGCAGTAAACACTTTGTCCTGGGCAGAAAAAAATTGCTGTTTAATGGCTTTCAATGATTCTGTATTGCTTTTGTTCTTAGATCGCTCCAATTTTAAAAATGATTCTGCCAGCTCTCTTGTCAAAGAAAGCTGAGATGCTTCAAGTTCAAGGGTCAACGCATTATTCAAAGGTGCTTTTTGAGAAACTGCGGAATCCAATACAATACCTGCTTCTTTACCGGTTAGTTCTAACTTTGCATATGCTTCTTTGGGTTCACTCTTTTGTAAATAGTCTGATAATTGCGGAAGCAGATCCAACTTGCTCTGGCAGGCTTTTAAAAAAAGCTCCTTTGTGATATCAATCCTGCCCTCAGACCTGTGTAGGCTTGAATACCCACCAAAAATCACACTAGTTAGAATAATCCCCACAAAAACTAAAGAAAACCAAACAAAATACATCCATTGCTTACCCATCAACCACTCCTTTTAAAATCATATATTTTTGTTCAGTTCTGTCACACTTATCCCTAACCCGGATTTCTCATGAACATTGTGTAAAATTTATCAAGGATATTCTTTTTGTGTTCGTAAATAATTGTAACTATTCAGGTACGTGGAAAAAACTTCGTAATATTCCTGGCCGTAACTGTTCCGCAGTGCTTCAAATTCGTTCATTTGGAACTTCGAAGCATACGAGTGCTATTCGAGAAGGTCAAAATGGACGTAGTTGGAGTGCTGCTGAATAGTTACAAATAATTAATATTTTAGCCTGGCATAATAAGTTTTCTTTGATGCAGCAATAGCATCTTTTAGAGTTAAAATCCCACTACTTTTTAAAATTGGCAACAGTTTTAAAAATATTTCTGCTGTTGCCATAGCATCGCCCAGTGCTGTGTGTCTGCCAAGAATGTTAACTCCAAGACGCTTTGCTATATTTTCCAAACCATGCTGTTCATGGATGGGATGGAGTGCAGCAGACATTAAAAGCGTATCAATCACAGGATTTAAAAATTTAATGCCTGTGGTTTTTTCTTTGACCTTGAGCATTTTCATATCAAAGGCAATATTGTGACCCAAGAGAACAGTTTCGGAAACAAACTGCCTGAATACGGGCAGAACATCATTAATATCTTTTTTCCCTTTCACCATCTCATAATTAATCCCGTGTATTTTATAAGATTCAATAGGGATATCTCTTTTCGGATCAATTAATTCTTCAAAGATATCATGATAAACAATCCTTGAGTTAACAATTCTCACGGCCGCAATGGAGATAATCTCATCACCACCATCAGGGCTTAAGCCTGTTGTCTCTGTGTCAAAGACTGTATAAGTGATCTTGTCCAGTCTGGCATCTAAAAGGTCAATATCTTCGTAATCGATTGTAAACAAATCAAAATCATAAAACTCAGGTCTACTGCTTGCGATCACAGGTGCCCTTAATTTTTTCTTTATCGGTGTTTCTAATTCAGCCATTACAATAATATTAATCTGTATACATTGATCCTTTTTATCTGCAATGATCTTGAAAATTGCTCTATTCTGTTTCAGAATATAAAAAAGACTTGGTAGCGCGTTAATTTTACTTGATAATATGTTTTCAATGGGCTGTCTGGCAATCGGATCACCCTGCCAGGTAATTTCAAAAACAGCAGTTTTTTCATCAGAAAAGCTTGATAGGTTGAACTTTTTACAATGGGTTAAATCAGATAAATTTTCAAATAAAAAAACAAAGGCTGCGGTGAATGAATAGGTATCTACTAAGATATTACTGCCACTTGTTTTATTGGTAAAATCAATTTCAATGTCGTGTAGAGATTTAACTCTAAACTGAATCTTATGAATAAAGTAAGATAAAAAAAGTTTTGTAAGGGGAAAAGGTGTGAGAATAGAATCCAGAATACTTTCAGAAAGCTCTTCATATTTTTTAAGAATACTTTTCTCTGACATCTCTTTTTTAAAAGACAAGAGGTGCCTATGGGTAATATCGTATTGATTTATTTTATCTGTTACATCCTGAAACATAAATATGAAACCTGTCATATTCCTTTCCTGATCAAGCATGGGAATAGTTTCAATACTGATTATATGACCCGTATGGATGGGGGTAATAAAATAAGATCCCACGCTTTTCCTGTTATTATTCAGGTGCTCCTTGATCTCCTCTAAAGCATGGGCTACCAGCTCTTTATTAATCAAGTGGAAAACCGACCTTCCAAGTCCGATAAAATATTCTGCCCGTTTTGAACTTGTACCCCGAGTGAATATCTCTTTTGCAAGGGAGTTAAACAGAAGAATTCTGCCATTATTATTACAAATTATTACTCCCTGGGGGAGTTCTGCCATTATGGCGGCTAACAGGTTTCTCTCTTTCTCAGTCTCTTTTTTTGCGGCAAGAATTTGTTGGGTAATGTTTTTATTATGATTCTCAAAAATATCTGCAAAATCATTAATTACCATTGCCAGATTTTTAATATCTTTGACTCCATTTATCTCAAGCCGATGGGAAGGATTGGATGAATAAATTAGAGAGGCTTCGGCAGAAATCTTTTTTACCGGTCTGATATATGTATGATATATAATTTCAAGTCCGGTAAGGGCGACAACCACACAGATGAGAAAAACAGTGAGAATAAATAGAGGATGATTATTCAAGACAGAAAAAACTACAGTGGTTTGCTCTTCGCTTAATGCTCTAAAGAAGAAAAAAAGAATACCTCCTGTTATGATAATTGTCACAAACAGGGTGGCAAAAACAAATTTCCAAAACCGATTGGTCTGCTTCATACAATCAAAAAAAAGAAGAATGCCGGATGAGAAACACCATCCGGCATTCTTCTTTACTAAAATTAAATATCATTAAGGGTAATTATCCCCAAACTCCCCAACCAAAGGAAGCAGTTAATAAAATTGCAGCTATTACAGTTACAATTAAATATAGATCTTCTTTTGCCATAATATGGCCTCCTTAATTGTTAAATTAACGATCTATGCATCTGCCTCTTTAGTCACATCCATTGTCTCTTCATCTGCACGTCTTATCTGTTCTTCAGATGTTGTAGACATTTCAGCTTTAAAGCAAAGAGCCCACATCATCACAATACCAACTATCCACCAGACAATTTGCCATGACCAAGTTGCAGGGAACCCGCAGAAAGTAAAAGCAGTGTTACCAAGAAGAACTCCTGGTCCAAGTGCAAGTATGAACCATATAGGAACAATAATTTTCATTGCATTACGCCATTTCTGACCACTTTCAGAAGGCCCGTCAATGCTGTTAAGCCATTCTCTGACTTCTTTCTGGCGTGCATCAGTCTCTTCAGTGTTCTTAACGCCCATTCCACGGCAAAGATAAGCTACACCAAAACCTGCCGCAAGACCCCAGAATGCTGTATGCATTGACAAGGGGTATTTCCAGACAAAATAGGTTAGCATATTTGCTGCAATACCGGCCAAAAGACCTAGAGCTGCACCAGTACTTGGGAATTTAAATCCATAATGCACACCAACAAGCATCAGGTACATAATGGTTCCAAAGGTGGTTGCAAACCCTCCGATCATAACAATGGCATCCGATGATGTCAGACTCACTATAACCGCTGCTACGGTTAATAGTGTTGCCATAACACGGTTAGTCCAAATCTGCTCACTATGACTACCTTTCTGGCCTCTGACATATCTCCACCAGACATCTCTCTGGATGATGGTTCCACCGGTTCCGATATAAGGAGCTGCTGTGGAGTGAATAGCTGCGATAGCACCAAGAAAAACAAGACCGAGAACAGGTCCTGGCAAGAATTGAGTCATAAGTTTTGGAACAACATCTCCATTATTGGCTATTTCCATTATTCCTTGTATCTCGAGTATTTTAGCTCCCATTCCCTGAAAAGCTGAAAAGAAAAACAAGCAGACACCAACAACAAATGTTGACATAAAAACCTGTTGCCATGCAAGAGGTTTTGGACTGGCAAGACCAAAGTTCCAAAGAATAAATGCAGGTGATGACTGAATACCCATAAGAGCAAACATATAGGTTAGAATCATAACTGCTGTCCAGCCACCGGTACCAAGTCCGAAATGAATAAGTCCCGGCACCCTCATCAATTTATCATCAAGACCCTCCAAAGAAGCTGACATGCCTGACCAACCACCAATGGCCTCTGATGTAACAACATAAAATCCCAGTAGTACAATACCGACTACAAGCAGTACGAATTGAAGAACACCAACCCAGGTACTTGCTTTAAGACCACCTGTTACAACATAAAACCATACGATAAAGGCCATGAAAATCAGACCCCAGAATGGAGGTACGCCTGCTACCCAGTAGAATAGCTTTGATGCTGCAATAAGCTGAATGCCCGAATAAAAGATGGAGTATAAAAGTGCTGCAAGCACAGTCAACCATCGGACAAGCTCATTGTTATAGTAATATGCGAACATATCACCCGGTGTTATGAAACCATACCTCTTACCCATGAGCCAGTTTCTTTTGGCAAAAAAGGCCCCTGTAATTGGAATAGTCAAAACATAGAACGAGGCATACGCGTATACAAGCCCAACTTTCCAGATCAAACCTGGATGTCCTACAAATGTCCACCCGGAAAAGGACGCTGCGGTTGCAGCCATTAAAAATGCAATAAAGGGAATAGAACGCCCTGCAATTCCATAACCTGAAGCGGTTTTTTCAGTAAAAAATCCTCTTAAACCCCACCAGAAACAATAAATTATGTATATTCCCAATAATAGAAACACCCAAGTTTTCGGTTCCATAAATTTTTTCCTCCAAACCCGTCTTTGCTTTTTAGTTGATCTGATTACTCACATGATTAACAGACATTTAAAATCAACAGAGCATATATGACACCACCTCCTTTTCTATACTTTTAAACTTTGACAAACTCGTAAAAAGGTCAATCGACGCTTTAGATGGCTAAGTCCGATAAGCGTAGACTTCGCGAAGTTCCATATACAAGGAGTAGTGTTTTTATCAGGTCCTCAGCAATACATATGGTATGTTGAGGTTCTGATAAAAACCTACGACGCCATCAACTTTCACATTGGTTAAATTTATATTCATTGTCACTAACCCCGATAAACGGGAAAAATGGTTAAGTACTACACCGACCAGGAAGAAGGAGATAAGTGCCTTGGAGGTATATACAACCATATTGCCCTCCATAATGTTCTCCATGGCAGTGTTGTGCTTCCCATGAAAGCGTAAAACCGCTGGCTCTGAATTTCCAATCCAAATAATGTTTGTAAGGCACGGAGTAGATTGGAAGTAATGGATGATGTAAACGGCACCACTACTGCAAGCAGTGTGTAAGCAAACCAGATTTTCCTTTTTGGTCTTTGCTTTGTATTTGAACCCATCAAAACATGACCGACAATATCTGCACCTTAATCAAACTGTCTGAAGCCTGGAACTTTTTGGTCTTTAAAAAGGGGCTTAACACCGCAGTTTAGTTGTCGAACCAGTGTATTACACTATACCAAACTAACCCCACTGTAAGATAAAAACTGATCATAAGCATCATTTTTTTTTATAAAAATGTATTTTTCTCGCTCCAGTTGACTTTAGCAAAAAAACGTATCCTACAAAAACTGGTTATAACAATCAGTTAAGAACTAATTTTCCAATAAGTGAAAAAATGAGCTCCTCAGTTCAGTAGTCCTCGGGAAATAGAAAAAGGCTGTAAATAATTTACAGAATAATGAGAATAAATCCTATTTATCCAATTATTCAAAAGCAATGAAGAACCATCCTTTCTTATGGACAGTAAAACAATGATAGATTGTCCAGCCCGCACTTCTCATGAACTTTTTGATTTGAACCGCAATTTCAAGAACTGATTAGAGGTTGACTAAACCCTCAGAGACCAGACTGTTTTTTGTTTCAAATTAAAAAGTTCACCCTTCGGGCCAACAGATTTTTCCGCACCTCCTCGTTTCCGAGCATTTGCAGTAGCCCACTAGAGCTTCATGCTCGGCGCCTCGACCTGCGAAAAACTTTGTTGGTGAGAAATCCGGGCCAGGGAGCTGGAAAAAATAGTCCGCCGTTAAATTTGATCTGACTCAGGCTAAAAAAAGACAGACTGAAGGTGGTAGAGCCCTCTTTGTCATTATTAAAAATAATTACGTCCATCAATAATAATGGTTTTTTATTTATATTAACGTATTAAGATAGTTATGTGATATCAAACTCCCTTTTAGAATCATGACCATAACGCTGTCTTTTGAAACCATGCCAAAATTGTGGACAAATGATGTGTAATACAATAGATTTGTTCGCTTGAAAAAAAGGTTGGCAAATTCTTTAATTTGACCTGCCGGTCCCGGTCACCGGGAAAAACACCTGGATAACTTCCTATCATTTGGCAGGAGAGCTATGGACTGCAATAAGTGTGCTTATGAGTCTCATCATCCTCATATCATCAAAGATGAGTGTAAAGGCTGTGGCAGGTGTATCAATGCCTGTCCCAAAAAGTGTCTTCATTTTGCAAAGAAAATGAACGGCAAGGGATATGTCCCGGCAGAATACAGCGGAGAGGGTTGTACCGGCTGCAATATATGTTTTTATAATTGTCCGGAACCCTACGCCATTGAAGTGTATAAAAAGGACAAGGAGTAATTGTTCATGAGAAAATTCATCAAAGGTAATGAGGCTGTAACAATCGGTGCTTTATACGCGGGATGCGAGATGTATTTCGGGTATCCTATTACGCCGGCGAGCGAAATTGCCCATTCAGCTTCATCACTTTTCCCACAACGCGGGAAAGTGTTTTTGCAGGC
Organism: uncultured Myxococcota bacterium; assembly: GCA_964196355.1. Classification (GTDB taxonomy): domain Bacteria; phylum Desulfobacterota; class Desulfobulbia; order Desulfobulbales; family Desulfocapsaceae; genus Desulfomarina. The sequence continues at coordinate 1,854 of CAXMTO010000346.1, read as the reverse complement.
CGAATGTGAAACTGGCGCAATAAATATGATTTACGGTTCAGCAAGCAGTGGAAAAATGTCTATGACAGCATCTTCAGGTCCGGGCATGAGCCTGATGTGCGAAGGCATATCATACCTTGCCGGAGCACAGCTACCCGCGGTTATTGTCGATGTTCAAAGAGCCGGACCGGGTCTTGGAAACATTGGTCCGGAGCAGGGAGATTATAATCAGGCTGTTAAGGGAGGCGGTCATGGTAACTACAAGGCCATTGTCCTTGCACCTTCCTCAGTACAGGAGATGTGCGATCTGACCATAAAAGCTTTTGAGCTTGCCTATAAATACCGAAATCCTGCCATAGTACTCACCGATGCAGTTTTAGGGCAGGTGATGGAATCTCTGGAAATTCCCGGACAGGAGCTCACATCTCCGGATGTGAGTGACTGGGCAGTACAGGGGGACAGCGCTACACGCGAAAACCTCATCTCCTCTATTTATCTGCAGAACGATCTACAGGAAGAACACAACTGGATGCTCGACGCTAAATACTCATCCATGAGCGCTGATGCGGCATCAGAAAGCTATATGACAGATGATGCCGAACTTGTTTTGACGGGATACGGATCCTGCGCCCGGATCGCCCGTTCGGCAGTGGACGCTCTCAGGGCTGATGGTATTAAAGCAGGGTTGTTCAGACCGATTACTCTCTTCCCTTTCCCAGAGCAGGAGCTCCAGGAAATTTCTAATGGAAAAAAGATTTTGGTTGTTGAGTTGAGTAATGGCCAGTATCGGGATGATGTGATTTTGCATCTGGATAGACAAAATTATGTACCGGTAGAATTGGTAAATCGAATGGGCGGGAATCTGGCGACGACGGATGAGGTCGTGGCTACGGCCAAAAAACTCATGGAGGCAGGCAAATGAATAAGAAGGCAGAAGGGTTTTATGAGTACTTCGTGAGAAAAGATGGAAGCAATACTAAAGCAACTCATTACTGTGCGGGCTGCGGACACGGTATAATTCACAAACTGATTGCAGAGGCTGTTGCTGACTTCGGTTTGCAGGATGACACTGTCTTTGTTTCACCTGTTGGCTGTGGTGCTTTCTGCTACTACTACTTTGACTGCGGCAATGTTGCAGCCCCTCATGGCAGAGCTTCTGCTGTTGCTACGGGTATTTCACGAGCTCTTCCCGGCAAAGTGGTCATCGCCTATCAGGGTGATGGGGATCTGGGTGCGATTGGTTTCAACAACGCTTTTCAGGCCGCGAACAGAGGGGAAAATTTTGTCTGCTTCTTTGTCAATAATGCCACTTATGGCATGACGGGAGGCCAGATGGCACCCACATCACTGGAAGGTCAGAAAACTGCGACATCACCTGCGGGCAGAGATGTGGCGACAGATGGTTACCCGCTTACCGTATGCGAAGTGTTCAACCAGCTGCAAGCCCCGGTCTTTATCGAAAGGGTATCTGTTGCGGACACCAAAAGAATTTTAAAGGCCAAAAAAGCAATACGAAAGGCTATTGAAATCCAGAAAGAAGGCAAGGGCTACGCCTTTGTAGAAATTCTTTCACCATGTCCGACCAATATGAAAATGAATGCTGTAGAATCGGCAAAATTTACCATTGATTCAATGGAGAACGTTTTCCCGCTGGGAAATTTTCGTGACCGGAGTGACGATGCGCCTCTCCAGGCAAATGACATCCCGTTAAAACAATTAGATGAATTAGTTGACGCGAGTAGCTCAGAGAATATCGATACCGCTGATTTTGGTGAAAAAGAATTCAAATTTTCCGGTTTTGGCGGGCAGGGCATACTCAGTCTTGGCCTGGTGCTTGCCCATGCTGGCAGTGATGCCGGTAAAAATGTTTCCTGG
>CAXMTO010000345.1:0-15940 GCA_964196355.1 uncultured Myxococcota bacterium | reverse complement strand
TTAAATTTCTTGTTTATTGCACCCCTCGTGGGGGTATTGAACAGAATGACAGTAAATACATATTCATTTCTGAAATCATAACGTTAGAAACACTTTCAAGGTATTTATACCCCTTGTGGGTGTTAGAAAGAATGAAGCCGTGAGGTGCTGATTGGTCGAGCAGAAATATTTGGCCGCTGCTACACTTCCTTAAGTTTCAGAGTTATTCCGGGGTGAATGAGGTTGGATTTTAGATTATTCCATTTTTTAATATCAGCAGTGGATGTTCTGAATTTTCTCGATATTGTCCAGAGCGAATCCCCACTTTGTACCTGATACCATCTGTATGGATTTGACGCATTGGTGATATGAATCTTCTTTCTGTCTGCGTGTAAAACGGCAATCGTGTCAACTTTTTGATGCTGTTTGCGCTTGGATTTTTTTGCTACAGCAGAGACTGAATTAATTTTTCCGGGACTTTTCCCGCCGTGATTAATGTAGAGCGCGAGCTGCTGCCCTGCACTAATTTTATGAACACTAGTGAGACCATTCCATTGTACGATCATTCCAGAGGGAACGTTATATTTCATAGCAATTTTTGAGATAGTTTCTCCGGGTTTAATCTTATGCAGCACGAGATTTTCTTTATATTCAGCAAGCGCTTCCCTGGATCCCTCTGGTAAGAGCTGGTAGGCCACTGTAGAATAGGGGATTCTTAAGTTTTGCCCTGCTACAAGCCTGGAACTGTGCAGGTCATTTACTTTGAGGAGGGTTGTTTTATTAATGCCATACTTTTTACAGACAGTCGCTAGAGTTTCACCATTCTTTATTTTATGAGATTTAAAACCGGTGTTGACTGTTGAGTGAAGTCGGGCAATATTTTTCTTGGCCAGAGCGGAAGAAAATTTGGGAATATTAACAGTGTAAGATGTTCTATTCAGAGGAGTTCGAGTTTGACGGAGCTCCTGATTTAATTGTTTGATTTCCTTGCTGGTGCTGTTACTGATTAATGCCACAGCTTCCAGAGGCATTCCGGGGCCCACCTTTATTGAGTCGTACTCCAGCTCTTTCTGGTAGGGCAAATTGAAAAATCCATATTTTTCCGGATTCTTGGCGATAATAATTGCTGCAATCAGCTTAGGAACGTAACGTTTAGTCTCCAGTTTTAAATATTTGTGACTAGCCAAGTCCCAAAAATTATCCACTTTGTAACGTCTTAGACCACCTCTGACTTTCCCCGGACCGCCATTATATGCTGCTACGGCAAGATGCCAGTCTCCAAACTCCTCATACAGATCAGAGAGGTAGTTTGCAGCAGCTCTGGTTGATTTCTCGGCATCTTTTCTCTCGTCTACGTATTTATCGATTTTTAAATGATATTGTCTGCCCGTAGGTCGCATGAATTGCCAGAGTCCGACTGCTCGTGACCTGGAATATGCCCGTTGATTAAAACCGCTTTCAATCATCGAGAGGTATATCAGGTCAAGCGGCAGTCCTGCTTCAGTCAGCTCTTTGTTTATCAAAGGCTGGTATCTTGTTGAGCGCGCGAGCCACCGGCCAAATTGTTTCCTCTGGCTGTTTTGAAAGAGATCAAGATACATATCAACCTGCTTGTTCCTCACGATTGGAAAGTCGTAGGACGTGTCCTGTATTGGAGCCAGAGTAACAGGTTCATCTTTTATAGCCCAGAGTCCGGTCTTGCTGAGTGCAACCAGTTCCTGGTCAAGGCACACTTCAGGTTCTGTTTCTAAGAGCCGTAAATCAGGATCTTCTGCTTCAGCAGTTACAGCGATTTTCGGTTCGGAACGCTCGGGAAAGTCAGGTCGCAGGGGAGGAATTCTATAGGTAACTTTTTCAGTACAACTTGACAACGTGAAGGAAATGCAGAGAAAAAAGCAAAATCTGAGAAAAAAAGCACCTGTATAATTCATCAAAAAATCACACATCATCAATCAGCTGTAAAAACCAAAGTTTAGTAGAAAAAATTGCGGAAAAGTCTGTTGAGATAACTTATATAACCTTGTACATTCAGGTCAGTATTTACTGACAACATTTTTGCTACTCATTTAAAACCGAACTACAGAGGAAAAGCAAGAAATATAAGTGCCAGCGTTATTTTTCTACTCTTTCTTTTAGATCCAAACATCTCTTTGTCATTTTGAAAAAATTTTTAAAATATTTGGCGGCTTTAATTGTCCTGACTGCTCTCTGTGTGGCTGGAGGTCTTTACTGGATGGTAGTTCTCGAGCCTGGAGAAGAGATTGAAATAGAAAATATACGCAGAATTCTCGGCAAGGAAAGTCATGTTTTCTATAGCGATGGGAAAACCAGGCTTGGTGTGTTTTTCGACACAGCACATCGTCAGTATGTTGCTTACGACGAAATTCCTGAAGTTTTTGTAAACGCACTGGTGGCGTCTGAAGATGACCGTTTTTTTGAACACATAGGATTTGATATCATTGGCATCACCCGGGCTCTAATTAAAAATCTGCAAGCTGGCCGGGTTGTTCAGGGTGGAAGTACACTTACCCAGCAGACTGTTAAAAATCTGTTCAGAAGAAGTGAGCGATCTTTTGAAGCGAAGTTCAAAGAACTCCTTTTCGCCTTAAGGCTTGAGCATCGTTACTCCAAAGAGCAGATATTCGAATTCTATGTAAACCAGTTTTATGTGAGTGGCAACGGCCATGGACTCGGTGTTGCTGCAAGATACTATTTTGACAAGAAACCATCCGACCTGACCCTCGTTGAAAGTGCTTTTATTGCCGGCAGCGTAAAGCGGCCAAACTACTATAATCCTTTTATAAAAAAATCTAAAAAAGCATCAGACATTGCAATTACCAGAGCCAAAATTCGTTTGAAGTACGTTCTCGGGAAGATGCAAACACTGGGGATGATAGATAATTTTGCCTACAGTGAAGCAATCTCTTCCGAGATAGCGTTTAAGCAGGGGAAAGTCGGTTTTTCGCTCGACTATGCAATGGACATGGTGAAGGATGCGGTTTCCTCAACCGAGGTCCTCAATGGTCTTGCCGTACACGGCATAACAAATGTGGCCACCTCCGGAGTCAGGATCGTCACTACCGTGGATAAGGAACTACAGAAAAAAACGCTTGCTATACTACGCCGTGAACTTTCCCGGCTCGATGTTCGGATGCGTGGATATAGTAGAGATGAAGTTCAAGATGAGCTTACCACACTTCAATATCAGGGCGACAATGTTCTACAGGAGGATGCCTTCCTTTTCGGCACAATTGATTCAATTGAAGGTGAAGAGAAAAAGATTAAACTCACAGTCTCTTTTGGTCACAAGGTAGGTACTGGCATTATTGATTACACCGGGCTGCAGCGTTTATCCAAGGCAAGAGCAAAATGGCAGAAGGGGTTGTGGAGCGAACCCGATCGCAAGGACCTTGGGCTCCTTCTAGGCGAAATTCAGGTGGAAGATCGGGTTTGGGTGAGTGTGAGGCAGCAGGTCGATGATGCAACTGCTCTGCTCAGCCTGGAGCGTTACCCGAAAGTACAGGGTGGCGCCCTCGTCCTAAAAGACGGACTTATTAAAGGGATGGCAGGTGGGACTGAGAACAGATTCTATAATCGTGCTGTTTACGCTAAGAGGACAATGGGATCGGCCTTTAAGCCTTACGTTTACACCTCGGCTTTGCAGCTGGGATGGAATAGTGCCGATCTGTTAAAAAATACCCGGGATGTCTTTGTTTATCACGATCAGCCTTATTTTCCCCGGCCTGATCACAGGAGTCCCTACGAATGGGTATCTATGAGCTGGGCCGGGGTTCATTCAGAAAATGTCGCTTCCGTATGGCTGACGTCACATCTTTGCGATCGTCTCACAGGCTTACAGTTCAAGGAGGTTTCTGATTATCTTGGACTGAGTCCAAAAGTTGTGAATGGTGAGGATGAACCGTACAGGGCCTACAAAGCACGGATCAGAGACAGATATGGGATTGTAGTCAACAGGGATGTGCTTCGGGCTGCTGCCTATAGGGAGGCGGTTGTCAATCTGGAAACAGATTTTATATTTGAGGGAATGTCGGATGAATACAGGGCGCTTAAAAAACTTCATTATGGGCTTCATTTCGATAAATTTAAAGAAAAAATACAGAAGGAATTGAATCAAAAAAGATCCACCCTGAGGGAATATGAAATAAGAGAGATCGAACTCCGGAAAGCAATTTTAAGTAAATCGTATCTCTCTTTTATGCATCTCAGAGAGGCATTGCGACGTTATGTTTTGGAGTTGGAAAGTGGGCGACAACCGGATGAATATGACCCATTCACCTCTCCGGCAGCAGCCCTTTTTAGTAACCCGCTTACAGGTGCTTTCTCATTTCATATGAATGACGACCAGACTGACAATCTAACTGCGGTTACTCAACAGCAGATGTACACCTATCTTTCTCCACTTGATGATATTGGTCGCGATCAATTCTGGCAAAAAGTCAAACTCGGCGCACTTGTCTCGGCTGAGGCTTTTGATATGCTCAGCAAACAGCTCGATTTTGAATATGAAAAGTTAAATAATGACCTTCCGTACAGTTTTTCAACCTTAGCCAAAGTAGATGACTTTCGCATTATGGTAGGGTTGCATTATCTGGTCAAATTTGCGCGGGAACTGCACATCGATAGTACTCTTGAGCCGGTTCTTTCCTTTCCTCTGGGTTCAAATGTTGTTACTTTACTCGAAAGCACTCGGATGTATGAAGCCCTGGTTACCGGCAAGGTGACCAGCTTCGTTGATGCTGAAGAAGAAGAAAACATTGATTCATTGGCAATTATTGATCGGATTGAATCGGCAGAGGGGAAAATTCTTTACCAGCCTCAACCTGAAAGGAAGACACTTATAGATGACAAAACTCGGCTGGCCATTGGTCATATTCTCGAAAATGTGGTGAAGTTTGGAACCGGGCGCAAGGCGGATGCAGAAGTAAGGTTATCTGGAGGGGGAAAGACAGAGACAAAAGAAATTGTTGCGTTGGATCTAAAAATACCGCTGCTTGGCAAGACGGGAACTGCGAACAGATACACAAATGCATCCTTTTTTGGCTACCTGCCAGGGCTTTCGAAGAACAGTGATGCGTTAACTATAGAAAACGGCTACGCGGTCGGCGTCTATGTAGGTTTTGATGATAATACGGCTATGAGAAAGAAGAGCACCCGTATCAGCGGTTCTGCTGGAGCCTTACCTTCCTGGATAGACATTGTTAATGTTCTCATGGTGGAAAAAGGGTATGCCAGTAGTCTCGATCCGGTCGATCTTTCATTTAATGGTCTTATACTTAAGCGCGATGAACTTGGACAGGTTAACGCCGCAGTCGACCCCGAGCGGGGGGGGCTAGTCGATGAGCCACTGGAAGAGGTGTCAGTATTGTCACGATATCAGCCATCGATTGTGACATTTGGTAAAAAGACACAGGATGGTCGGTTGGATCCATTGCGATATTTCCAGCCGTTCTGGAAGGTGGAAGAGAAAAAACAGTGATAAGTGCTCCTGTTATGCGGGTGTCGTAATCTGTTGAGTAAAAAGAGAGATTATTTCACCCTTTTTCTGGTAGAAAATAATTTTGATAAACCACTTATCCCGTGCTTTTCCTGAGTGTCGGGGGTAAAACTGTTAAATAAAGAATTATTGTTGTCGATAATATAACTACTTAATACCTTACTCCAGAAACCCTGTCACTCAGTTCAGTACCCCCTTGAGGGGTGTAAAGAACAAGGAACTGAGTAATGTGTTTTAAAATTATGTGGTTACATATACCACCAAGGTACTTATACCCATCAAGCTGATACTGAAAAGAGTGCAGGGATTTTTACCGTTTACCGGTGTTCGTCTCTATATCCTTCAATTTGAAAAGATATCCAATAGAGTAAAAACATGAAAAAATTTGTATGGTACACTTTTTTTACAGTTTGTTTCCTTACTGTTGCTGGTTGTGGCACGGCAGACAAACAGAAGGTTTTAATCCCTCCCTCTCCGACTCAACCATCCATGGTTGAAACCGGAACCGTTGAAGGAACTATAGCTCCTCAGCAGCCCCGTTATCTGGAAATCGATAATAACGAGAAGGTAGTTATGGAAGACGATATAGAAGCTACTCTTCCATCCATGATCTATGTTAATGACCGAATTTTTGAATATGGACGAAAACTTGACCGCTGGAAAGAGCTCGATAGCCAATTGGTCAAATTTGAGCTTGATAAAGATGTCGCGGTACAGATGGTACAGTGTTTTCACGGACTGCAAAAAGTGTTAAATGGTTACCGTGGATTACGGGGCGAAATGCTCAAGGCTCAGAAAATATCGACCGCTGAGAAAATAAATATCACCAACGTATTGGAACTTCAGAAGAGCGATATTGCCTTTCTGGAAGGTGATTGCGGTCGGAAACTCGAAGGTACGGAGAGCGAGAGCAGCGGCTGGAGTCAGAGGGAAGGAGATGCTGATCTGGCTCAGCTGGAAACATTGATTGACAGATATGCCGAAAATGAAGAGTACGAAGAGATTCTTCAGGTGTGGACGCAAATTCCTGAAACTCAAGTAAGTCGTGTACACATACGGACCAAAATTATTTACGGTAATGCCCTGATGTATCTGTATCAGGAAAGAGAAGCCGCAGAAATTTACCGTCTGGTTGTCGAACAGATGTCGTCTTCAAAGGCACAGGCAACAGACATTGTTTCACTCAGGAAAATACTGGCGGATCTTTATACTGCTTCAGGTGATTACAAAGAAGCAGAGGTCCAGTATAAAAAAATATCAGAAGAGTATCTTGGCCTTGGGCGCCTTGAAGAATGGTCCAAATTGCAGCTCTCTATACTCGACAGTTCAGGTGGAGATAGTACTGAGTTGATAGAGTATTCGACACTTTTGCGCCACTTCTTAGGATTTAAATCAGAAAAAGATGGATATACGGTTGCATGGGAGGCTGAAAAATTCCTCTCTAATTACCCATATTCTCCTGTATCTTCAAATGTAGATTTTATGAAGGCAGCTATCACTGAAGGTGCCGATCGATGGTTTGAAAAACATATGGAAGAGGTTGAAACATTAGGCAGTGAGAAACAATTCAAAGAGGCAATTGAATTGTTGGAGTTGATGCCTTTAGACATCATCGGCAATGAAAAACAAATTATAGTAAACGAGAAGAATCAGGAACTTCTTCTAGCCATTGCCGTTGAGAGAGAAACGGACCTGATGGTCCAGATACAGGAACTTCAGCATCAATGGAACACTGGCATGTTACTGGTCAAAAATGAAGAATATGAGGAGGCATTAAAAGTTTTTACAGATTTACTCGAGACTGAATACTCTGCTAAAGCACAGCAAAAAATTGATGAAATCTCGTTGCAGGCTGCAAAAGCTGATAGAAGAAAAGCCGCTGATCTTTTTATCAGATTTACCAAAACTACAGACTTTGAAAGTAAAAAAAAGCTGCTTATTGAGTCAAGAAAGCTATTAAAAAATATTTTGGTAAAATACCCGGAGGTTGAAATTGCACCAAAGGTCATGGGTAACATTGAACGTGTTGAGCAGGAGATGACAGCCCTTGATCCGAATCTCATATTCACGGCAGATCAGGAGGAACAGGAAGCGGATGAAGACAAGCTTGACACTGCTTTTGACGTCCCATCAGGTACCACTATCGACGTGAAACCGGAACTGCTTATTAAGGAAGGGCTTGATTCTGAAAAAATACAGCCTTAAAAACGTGCGATCTGCAGCTCGCGGTTACTCTTTCAATTTGATTTTTAAAAAGCCATCAGTGACTATGATGGAATCGACCCCGTCTGCGAATGATTTCCAGAAGCCATCATCGACACCAAACTCACCGATAAGATCAATGTTTTTCAGTCCACCGAGCCAGCTGTTAGGCATCGGTACGCCCATAAGACTGATACCTTTTAGTTTCACCACCGGTCTTCCTTCCCTATAGGCAAGTTCGGCACCAGCCTTGACCTGCAGAGTCTTGCCGCCCATAATAGGAAAATCAGGATCAAGCGGTATAAGAAGCTTGATAGATACCGTGTCATTTGCAAGATCAATGGCCAGTTTGTTAGCAAGATCAGTGTTTTTGGCCATCATTGCATTGAGCTCACGTTCTGTGAAGCTGATTTCACGTGAACTATTCTCTTCACTGTACTGTTCAGGTTTCAGGGTCCCATCTTTTGTATATTCGTTTTTGGGAGTCTCTGGTTGAGTAGTCAGACTGTCAAATTGTTCAAGTTTTGTGGTGAGCTGCTGCTCTTCCTCTGTAGAAAGTACAACGGGTTTAAAAGGTGAGGGAAAGAGAAATATCTTGATGGCTAAAACTGTGATGACGATGGCTATACACATGGAAGCTATAATCATCCCGATAACCTGCTTTCCTGAAAAGCCGGTGCTCACTGTCTGTTGATTTGTCTTCCCGGTTTCTGTCATCACTTGTACCCCCTTCCTCCTTATTCAAATGAAAATATCGAGATTTCTCTGACAGAGTTTAACAGAATAAGAGATGCCGTCCAATGAAATAAGGCCGGATCACCTGAGGTAATCCGGCCTGTAGATTTTGTCTGTCTGCTAGATTTTTTCTACTCGAACGGCACAGACCTTGGTTTCCGGTATTTTGGCAATCGGATCAAGGGCAGCGTTGGTCAACACGTTCGTTGGACTTTCTGCAAAATGGAAGGTCATGGAAACAAGACCTGGAGGGCAGATGTTGGTGAATTTTGTCTTCACCTGAGTCTGACCTCTACGAGATATAATCTGTACCATCTCACTGTCGCCAAGTCCGAGTTCAGCAGCATCCTTAGGATTAATCTTCAACAATTCTTCCTTATCAAGCTGGTTCAGGCCAGCAACTCTTCTGGTCATACTGCCGGTGTGATAATGAAACAAACTCCGGTCAGTGGTGAGCATTAAAGGGTACTCATCATCGGGAAGTTCTGCGGAGGCCCTGAAGGACAGTGGGACAAGTTTTGCCTTGCCACTGGGTGTTGCAAAACCTCCAGTATGAAGAGTCGGTGTTCCCGGATGATCTTTTTCGGGACATGGCCATTGAATGCTGCCTTTTTCCAGCCGGTCATAGGTAATTCCAGCATAACTCGGTGTCAGTGAGGAGATTTCTTCCATGATTTCCTGTGGTCCTGAGAAATCAAAACCAGGAGCTCCTAGTTTTTTGGCCATATCACACACAATTTCCCAGTCCGGTTTTGCATCTCCGACTGGTTTAATTGCCTGACGAACCCTCTGTACTCGACGTTCTGTATTGGAAAAGGTGCCATTTTTTTCTGCAAAGGTGGCTGCAGGTAGCACTACATCAGCCATTTGAGCTGTTTCAGTCAGGAAGATGTCCTGTACAACCAGGAACTCAAGCTTTTCCATCGCAGCTATGGCGTGACTGGCATTGGCTTCACTGAGAACAGGGTTTTCCCCGATCAGGTAAAGTGAGTTGATTGTGCCGTCATAAACTCCGTCAAAAATCTCAGAATGGGTTAACCCCTGATCCGGCGATAAACTCACACCCCAGGCAGCCTCAAATTTTTTCTGGTTTTCAGGTTTCTCTACCTTCTGGTATCCGGGATAGACATCTGGTAATGCGCCCATATCGCAGGAACCCTGTACGTTGTTCTGGCCCCTGAGCGGGTTAACACCTGATGATTTTTTACCAAGATTACCGGTTACAAGGGCCAGGTTACTTATGGCCCAGACATTATCAGTACCATGACTGTGCTGAGTGATGCCCATGCAGTATAAAATACTTGCAGGACCGTTGTTCGCATACATCCGGGCTGCTTCAACTATCTGCTCTTTTGGTACCGTGGTGATTTTTGCAACACTGTCAAGATCAAATTCGGCCAGTGATGAGGCGAATTCCTCGTAGTTCTCACAATGCTTTTTTACAAAATCCATATCAGCCAGCCCCTCATCAATGATGGTACGAATCATACCCATAAGCAGGGGAACATCGGTACCGGGTCTTTGCTGTATATGCATAGTGGCATGACGGCAAAGATCAATTCGTTTTGGGTTGACAACAATGAGATTGGCACCGTTTCGCGCTGCCTTCTTCACCTGGAGGGCAATGACCGGGTGAGCCTGGGTCGTATTGGTACCGATTGCCAGGATGGTTTCAGCTCCGCTGATCTCGTTGATGGAGTTAGTCATTGCGCCGCTTCCAAGAGATGTGGCCAGACCGGCCACGGTTGGAGAGTGTCAGAGACGGGCGCAGTGATCAATATTATTCGTCCCCATCACCGCACGTGTAAACTTTTGAATGAGATAATTGTCTTCATTAGTGATTCTTGCGGATGCGAGAGCTGCAAACTGTTCACCTTTATGTTGTGAGAATTTTTCCTCAATCCGGTCCATGGCCTCTTCCCAGGTGGATTCGACCAGTTTTCCTTCTTTTTTTACGAGAGGGGTCTTCAGTCGTTCAGGGTGATTGATAAATTTGTAACCGTATCTCCCCTTGACACAAAGGCTGCCACTGTTAACCGGGTTCTCCCTGTCTCCATCGACACGGACAACTGTATCCCCACGCACTCCCAGCTTGATGCCGCAACCTACGCCACAGTATGTGCAGATACTTTTCACTTCACGCATGGGCTCCAGGGTGTTCTTTGGGGATAGTGCTGCGACAGGACACCTGACAACACATTCTCCACAGGATTCACATCTGGATTCGGCGATCGGTTTATTACCAAGTGTGGATATCAGGCTTGTAACACCCCGCTGGGCATAATCAATCGCGTTGATATTCTGCAGCTCATCGCAGGTGCGCACACAGATACCGCACATGATGCATTTGCTGTGATCGATATCAAAAAATGGGTTGGAGGTGTCTATGGGAAGGTTGCGTACTGATCGCCTGTATCGTTTGAGGCTGTCAGGTGTTACTCCAACGAAATGGGCCACACGCTGCAATTCACAATTAGAGTCAGCCTCACAGGTCAAGCAGGTCATCGGATGATTTGCCACAAGCAATTCGACTGAACTTTTCCTGATCTGCTGTACCTCTGGGTCCTCTGTATTGATGACCATACCCTCTTTGACAGGCAGTTTACATGATATCGCAATCTTCCAGTCGTCCATTTTAACTACACAAACCCTGCAAAGACCTGCCGGATCAAGATCAGGATGGTTGCAGAGGCTGGGGATATACAGGCCATTCGCCTGCGCCGCCTGCAGGACGGTCATTCCCTCTTTAGCGTTAATCTGCAGTCCATCTATTGTTATGGTGACTTCATTCATTTAAGACACCTCCATCTTTTCTTTGGGTGTTACTTTTATTTTAGGTGAAACACAGTCGACAGCGCTGAATTTTTTTGGGCACTTATCCTGACAGACACCACACTGCACACAGAGGGCCTGATCAATGAAATGAACCTCTTTTTTCTCTCCGGAAATTGCATTTACCGGACAGGCTCTGGCACAAAGCGTACATCCTTTGCATTTATTCTCATCTATCTTGAAAGAAATGAGATCTTTACAGACCCCTGCGGGGCAGCACTTATCATTAATATGTGCTTCATATTCAGACTTGAAATACCGTAGAGTGGTCAGTACAGGGTTGGCAGCAGTTTGACCAAGGCCGCAAACGGAACCGCCGTGAACTGAGTGGCTCAATTCTACTAACAGGTCGAGGTCTTCTGTTTTTCCTCTCCCTTTGCAAATATCTTTGAGAATTTCAAGAAGCTGCTTGGTGCCAAGTCGGCAGGGAACGCATTGTCCACAGGATTCTTCTTCCGTAAATTGCAGAAAATATCGGGCGACATCTACCATGCACGTCTTTTCATCCATGACTACCATACCGCCTGAGCCCATAATCGATCCGGCTTCATCGAGCGAATCATAGTCGATCGGAGTGTCCAGCAGTGACTCAGGCAGACAGCCTCCGGAGGGTCCTCCCGTCTGTACGGCTTTGAATTTCCCTCCTTTGGGAATACCACCGCCAATATCATAGATTATCTCACGAAGCTTAATCCCCATGGGGACTTCGATTAACCCTGCGTTGACAATATGTCCGGTGAGGGCAAATACTGCAGTACCTGAACTGCTCTCGGTGCCGATAGCTTTGAACCAACCTGCGCCTTTTCTTATGATATCAGGTATATAGGCAAATGATTTTACGTTATTTAAGAGAGTCGGTTTATCATAAAGACCGACTTCAGTGGTCCTGGGCCGGGGCGCGACCCGCGGCATACCTCTTTTACCTTCAATAGAGAGCGTCAGTGCTGTTGATTCGCCACAGACGAAAGCACCTGCACCCTGAAAGACCTCTATGTCAAAATCAAAGCCGGTGCCCATGATATTCTTACCAAGAACCCCGTATTCCTTCGCCTGTTCGATAGCCTTGAGCAATCTCACCACAGCCAGTGGATATTCAGCCCTGACATAGACGACCCCGAATTCGGCACCTATACTGTAGGCAGCGATAGTCATCCCTTCAACGACTGCCAGTGGATTTCCTTCCAGGACAGAACGATCCATAAAGGCACCAGGGTCGCCTTCATCACCGTTGCAGACCACATACTTAGGTGTTGCCTTTGCATCCAGCCCGGCTTTCCATTTTCGGCCGGCAGGGAAACCACCACCACCCCGTCCACGCAGACCTGACTTTGTGACAATCTCAATGACCTGTTCCTGACTGTGGTTCTGGAATATATCGGCCAGTGCCTGATAGCCATCTACCGCAAAGTAGTTACGGATATCTTCGGGATCGATGGTGCCGCAGCCAGCAAGAACGATACGCGTCTGGCGATTATAGAAAGGAACATCGTGCTCCGTTTCAGCCCGACTGCCGTCCGGTTTTTTGTACAGTAATCGTTCGACCACTGTATCCTCGTCAAGCGTTGCGGTTATGATTTCCGGAACATCAGAGGCTTTAACCTTGGTATAAAAGGTACCCTTGGGTTCAACGCGCACAAGTGGTCCCATCTGACAAAAGCCGTGGCAGCCACTGGTAGCTGGACCCGCGGCACTTTCCTGGCCTTCAAATAGTAGTTCAACGTCTACTTCAATTCCTTTTTCACTAATGAGACGCTTGAGTTCTGCATAGACATTCATTGAGCCGCCGGCAATACAACCGGTACCCGCGCATACAAGAAAACGAACCTTTTGCCTGGCGAAAGCAGCCTTGCAAAGATCTCTCATTTCGACCATCTCGGATGGTGAGTTTATCTGTTGCATATTATGTCAACCTCCTTAATCCTTGAGATTTTCAAGAATGTTTCCTATCTTGCTTGATTTGAACTGCCCATAGACTTCTTCATTTACAACGACAACCGGAGCGAGGGCGCAGGAGCCGACACAAGCGACTGTATCCAGGCTATGTTCATAATCTTCAGAAGTAGTGCCGCACGCGATGCCCATCTCCCGTTCAAAGGCGTCGAGAACTCGCGCAGCACCTTTTACATGACAGGCTGTGCCGGTGCAGACCTTTGTCTGGTTTTTTCCCCGGCGAGAAAAATAGAACTGTGCGTAGAATGTAGCAACACCGTAGACCTGACTTTCCGGCAGACCTGTAGTTTTGGCAATCGCCATCATGGCCTCATCCGGCAGGTAACCAAGTTCGGCCTGCACCTCTTGCAGTATCGGAATGAGTGCGTTACGTTTACCTTTATACGGTGAGAGTATCTTGCTCAAACGTTCTTCCATTATGCTTTCCTCCTTACAACATGTTTGGGCTGTTTAAAGTTTTATATTTTAGTACCTTACTGGTGAAACCATTTCATAATAAACAAGAAACCGAAGAACTTCTTTTAATATTATGAGATGGTTCCACTACCAAGGTACTTATCCCGCTCGTCGGGGCTAGTCTATAGACACGTTACCTATATAACTTTTTGATCGTTTGTTTTTTCACTGTAGCAACATAACCGCATTTGCTGGGTTATGGGGTTGGGTTTTGTTGTCAAACAGAGCATGAGTTCCTGAATCACCCGTAATACCGACAAGATCGCGTTTCTTTTCGAATCCCGATCTGTAATAATACCAAAATTTAAAGGTTGGCCACCAAAACAAGCCTGAACTTTTCAAAGAACCAAATTCTGCACCATATCTATCGTATTTACGGCGTCATTGCAAAGATTATTTACTTAACCATCAGTCGATTCAACTTGACACCAATCTATTTGGTATCTTCAGGAATTTGACATAAAAGCCAGGGCTTTTTACGGGCCGATAAAAACTAGTATCTATGACGATTACGTACCCATAAATTGTGTATCGTGGATCAACTCGGAATACTATTCTAACACCGGTTAACCATAAAAATTCCTGCACTCTTTTAAGTACCAGCTTGATGGGTATAAGTACCTTGGTGGTATATCTAACCACATAATTTTAAAACACATTACTCAGTTTTTTGTTTTTTACACCCCTCAAGGGGGTACTGAACTGAGTGACTGGTTTTCAGGAGTAAGGTACTAATGATCAGGCGAGACCATTATCCAGAGAGTGAGCAAGCAGTTCTTCAAGATCTGCATACGCAAGTGCATTCTCATGGGTTGCCGCCAGATTCACCAGGGGGGCGGCACCCTTAACATAGGCCTCTTTCCATCGGGAGGCACAGAGACACCAGCGATCACCTGATTTAAGGCCGGGGAATCCAGCCATCGGCATGGGTGTTGACAGGTCGTTTCCTCTGGCTTTGGAAAACTCAAGAAATTCTTGCGTCACCTCGACACAGACGCCATGTACGCCAACATCGTCTTCAGTAACTTTACAACTCCCCTCCCGGGTGAAGCCGGTCATCGGTTCTATGCTGCATATTTCCAGTGGCATGCCAAACACATTTTTATGATCTGTCATTTTTTTCCTTTTGGGTCAGCTTGAATGGTTCAATATGGTTGCAGTTATGTATTGAGAATCAACTTAAGTAATTTATATGTAAATCCCCAGAGATAGTAGTCCTCAAGTGGAAAAGCAGCGAACATTCGGCCGGGTTGAAGCTCAACATCTGTGTGGCGATTTTTATCTTGAAAATCTTCAGAATTGAGCCAGCATGTGCTTTGCACCTCTTTCGGGTTAAGCACAATGGACGGTTTGTGCTGCAAAACAAAAATGTAAGGCTGTACCCATATCGGATTTTGTACATTTCTACCGGCAGGAGTTACGGGAAGTTGTTCTTGTATCGACTCCGGGACAAGACGTATGCCGACTTCTTCTTCTGTTTCCCTGATACATGTTTCGAGAAGGTTACTGTCTTTTTGATCTTTTCTTCCACCGGGAAATGAGAAGTGACCGGACCATGGATCCAGAGGGTGGGCAGTTCTTCTAAGGATCAGAAAGCTTTCCTTTGGGCTAAGGCATTTGATTATTGCAACAGCAGCGGTGGCTGTTTGTGGTGGCATTTTCATAAACTGTATTAATAGAAGATCGAAATCCTGTTTTTTTCACAAATTGGGTATCTTAGAAAAATGCTTTTAAAATGGTACGTGTTCACCCTCAGGAGGGGGACTGGTTTGTTACATGTCGGTCATGGAGAGACTCCGACTATTTACAAATTACTCCATATGATTGCAAATGCAAGAGCCCTGTTATGAGATAGAAATCCGTACGGAAATTGTTATAGTGTCTTTTTCAGGGCAAAGGAATAAAAGAAACCTCTTAGAATTTTCGTTGGTTAATCTCTAAATAGAGAGGAATTATGAAACACGATGTCGCTGTTTTTACACCTTATGTATTTCACATTGGTCAGAAAATCCGTATCGAGAACAGTCGAAGGAAGGGAGATTGGGAAATTGCCGCTATAGGTGAGCATACAGTCACCCTCCGGTGCCCAATTTCAAAAAAAGAATTTGAATGGGCAGCTTTCTGCTATCTCGTGGAAGAAATGAAAGACGAAGTATGGCCCCAGGATTCCTGAAAAGCGATGTGTCTTCTTTTTTTCTCGTACAGAAACACTCCAGGCTATCGGCTTGTTCTCGCAGCTAATCGTGATGAGTTCCTGAAAAGACCGACTGC
>CAXMTO010000344.1:0-3250 GCA_964196355.1 uncultured Myxococcota bacterium | reverse complement strand
ATCATGAGGGCATTTGCCAAAGAAAACAACCTTCCGTTCAAGAAGCTTGACCCCCTTGAGCTGGATATGGATTGCGGACGAAGAAACACTGGTCATCTGCCTGTTTTCAGGTGGTGGGTCCGCATTGATGCCAATGCCCGTGGAGGGAGTAACTCTTGAAGACAAGCAGAATACAACCAAGGTTCTTTTGGCCTGTGGAGCTGATATCCATGAGATAAATACAGTGAGAAAGCATCTCTCTATTATCAAGGGAGGTGGGCTGGCCAGGGCCGTTTACCCGGCAACTCTCGTCACCTTAATTCTTTCCGATGTTGTCGGCGATGATCTTGACTCCATTGCCTCCGGTCCCTGTGTTCCGGATTCAAAAACTTTTCACGATTGCAGGGCAATATTCGCAAAATACGAAATAGAGCATGAAATTCCTGTCGCTGTACTGCAGTATATCGATTCAGGTATTGCCGGCACAGTCCCAGAAACACCAAAAGTTGGACAGGAATTCTTTAAAAAGACCAAGAATGTTATTGTTGCAAGTAATTTTAATGCGTTATTGAAGGCAAAGGAAAAAGCTGATGAACTGGGTTACAACAGTTGTCTGCTTTCTTCTATGATTGAAGGTGAAACGATTGACGTTGCTGTTAATCACGTGGCTATTGGTGCGGAAATAGAATTGCATGGATATCCGGTAAAAAAACCGGCATGTCTGCTTTCCGGCGGTGAAACGACGGTTACAATCAAGGGTACGGGAAAAGGAGGCAGGAATCAGGAATTCGTGCTGGCGGCTGCTCTCAGGATGGCGGGAATGGAAAACAGTGTTGTCTTAAGTGCAGGAACAGACGGCAGCGATGGTCCTACCGATGCTGCCGGCGCGATTGCCGACAATACCACGCTGGAGCGTGCCGCGTTGAAGGGCCTTGATCCACAGGAATACCTGAGAGATAACGATTCGTATCATTTTTTTGAAGCATTAGACGATCTGTATAAAACCGGTCCGACGAATACAAATGTGATGGACCTGCGAATACTTCTCGTCGGGTAATGATTTATCCTTGCTCAGCGGAGACATCCTGCTTAAAATGCCAGATGCTTGACTGCTTTTGAAATTTGGTTGTATCGGCAAAATATGATGAACTCTCGTAAAAAGCTCATTCGAAGCTTTAGATGGCTAAGTCAAAAAGTTCGATATACAAGGCGTAGCTTTTTTAACAGGCCCTCAACTATACATGCGGTATGTTGAGGTTCTGATAAAAACCTACAACGATGGAGATCGGTCTTTATACGACGCCATCAAAATTTGAATAATCAGAAAAGGAGATTTGACATGAAAATTGGTTTTATTGGTCTGGGTATAATGGGTAAGCCGATGAGTAAAAATTTACTCAAGAACGGCTATGAGCTTGTCATTATGGACAAAAATACTGCAGTACTGGATGAGGTCGCGGCTCTGGGAGCTGAAATCGCAGATACTCCTAAAGCGGTGGCAGAGCAGACGGATATCATCATCACCATGCTGCCCAACTCCCCTCATGTGAAAGCTGTTGTGCTCGGTGAAAATGGAGTGATTGAGGGAGCTAAATCTGGAGCGGTTCTTATCGATATGAGTTCTATAGCTCCACTGGTCAGTCGTGATGTTTCTGAAAAACTGGCAGAAAAGGGTGTAGAGATGCTGGATGCACCTGTCAGCGGCGGAGAACCCAAGGCAATCGACGGCACCATGTCAGTGATGGTTGGCGGCAAGAAAGCTATCTTTGATAAATGCTATCCTGTTATGGATGCGATGGCGGGTTCGGTAGTGTACACAGGTGGTATTGGAGCAGGGAATACCACGAAGCTGGCCAATCAGATCATTGTGGCACTGAACATCGCTGCCGTCTCAGAGGCTCTGGTGCTGGCGACCAAAGCCGGAGTCGAGCCGGAACTGGTGTATCAGGCTATTCGCGGAGGATTGGCTGGAAGTACAGTGCTCGATGCCAAAGCGCCCCTCATGATGGATCGTAAATTTGATCCGGGCTTTCGAATCGATCTGCATATCAAGGATCTTGCCAATGTTCTGGAAACCTCCCATGAGGTAAATGTGTCTCTTCCATTGACGGCAGGGGTCATGGAGATTATGCAGGCACTCAAAGCAGATGGCATGGGTGATCTTGATCATAGCAGCCTGGTACGCTACTATGAAAAGTTGGCTAAAGTGGAAGTATCCAGATAGAGAAAGTGTAGACCGTTTCTTCCGCCGGGCCTGTATTGAGGTCCGGCGGTTTTATTTTTGCCCGGAAAGAGCAAAACAGGCCCACATGTTGGGTTAGCCCTTATTTCTCATGAACATTATGTTAATTGAGGAGAATACTGATGAGCGATTTTGCAGGAAGAACTATAGGTTTTATCGGACTCGGTCTGATGGGCGCGCCCATGTGCCGCAACCTGATGAAGGCTGGCGGCCAGCTGGTGGTGACCAATCGTTCTGAATCACCTCGCCGGAAAATGCAGGAGAAAGGTGCGACAGCCGTAGACACCCCTGCAGCAGTTGCTGCCCAGGCTGATATAATTGTTTTAATGGTTGCTGACACTCTGGCCGTGGAGGCAGTTTTGTCCGGGCCGGATGGTGTGCTTGAAACGCTGCAGCCAGGCACACTTCTCATTGATATGGGAACCACTTCGATGGTTGCCACCAGGGGCTTTGCCAAATCGGTTGAAAAGAAAGGCGGTTTCTATGTTGACGCCCCGGTTTCGGGGGGGACAATCGGTGCTATGGCCGGAAACCTGACTATTATGGCTGGTGGATCAGATCCAGCCTTTGGACAGGCCCTACCACTCCTGAAGGTTCTCGGTGAACGAGTTACTCACGTGGGTGGAACCGGCGCCGGCCAGGTGGCCAAGGCGGCCAACCAGGTCATCGTCGGCCTTAATATCGGTGCTGTTGCCGAAGCCCTGGCTCTTGCCAAGGCGGCAGGTGTCGATCCGGGTAAAGTACGGGAAGCGTTAAAAGGCGGATTTGCCGACTCACGTATCCTTGAGGTCCATGGTAAACGGATGGTGGAAGGGAATTTTACTCCAGGGGCGAAAAGCACGACTCAGCGTAAAGATATGGTACAGGCGCTCGATCTCGCCGCTGGCCTGCAGCTTGAAATGCCTGCTACTGCGCTGTCGAAAGATCTCTACGATAAATTGATAGATTCGGGAGGATCGGATCTTGATCATGCAGCTCTGTTTAAGATAATAGATAACGCTGACGGGTAGAATGAACATCCTTGCCGGT
>CAXMTO010000343.1:0-5352 GCA_964196355.1 uncultured Myxococcota bacterium | reverse complement strand
AATTTCAGTCTTTTCAATAGAACGCAGGACATCGGGAAGCATGAATGCCCGGTTATGGGTGCATATTATTACTGAAATATCTATTGATGACATTAGATCTAGGTATATGCAATGTTGAGTTTTATAAATTCATCAGCAATTATTTATGCAATTTTCATTCCCGATTTTGTCGTCATCTCGAAATACTCGCGTCATTTCAGCTTCCACCCCGTCATCTCGAACGGTCGTAAGACCGGAGAGATCTTAAAGTTTCCTGATGTCATGGATTTAAGATTTCTCACATGCGTTCGAGGTAAGCACCCTTTCAGGGCACTCTTTTTAGTACCCCCTCGAGGGGTATAAACGACTGAAGGGAGACTCCGAATGACATGCTATCAGTTGTTTTCTTGCCCTTACTCAGTCCAGAGCACTTAGTCCTAAGTCCTGTCTTTCCTATTCTTCTCCTTTCCTCCTAACTCCTCTACTCCTTACTCCTGACTGATCCTCAGTCCTCAGTCCTATCTTTTCTCCTCTACTGCTCTACTCCTAACTCCTTACTGTTTTTCCCGCTCATCCTTCAACATTGTATCCAAGTTTACCTAGCGGCGTTGCTGCGAATTGCATCGCGCCGTCCAGTTCCTCTTTATCCCAGCTTTTGTAATTCCCGATCCTTGGCTTAAAAGTTTTGGTCGCAGCGATAATATCATCCTGCAGGCCGAAATCATGCTGCTGTTCGTTAAATTTCAAGACTTGAGGTTCCCATGGTTCGCCCAGGAACTCAAAGAGAGGAGGCAGGTGCTTTTTAGGATCAGCGGCATATTTTTCATAGTAAATTCTGTGGCACTGGTCTGCATGGGTCTCTTCAAATTCGAGCATTTTCTCACATTGATCAGCCCAATACCTTGCGAATATCACCCGGGGCGAGCCGGTCATGCTGTCCGCAAATGTTTTAGCTGGACCGCCGAGAACATTTTTTTTATAACTTCCGGCAAGAGAATTGGCCACATCGAGCCCGTGCCGGTACAGCATTATATATTTACAATTTTTGCCATAGAGATAATCCAGAAAATCCAGGATATCGGTATATGCCGGGGTTTTATCGATCCACCTGCCCTTCCCTTTGGCAATGGCATAATTATCAAAAACTCCGCTGGCGAATCCCTTTAAAAGGATACGCAATCCCTCCTCATCAACCCCGGAGCCGGCCAGTCCCTTACGCACCCATTCCGAACGCCGTATCTGAGCCATCTCATACAGGAAATTGGTTTCCGGCGGCACGGCAATATTGCTGTGACTGTCGAGAACGAAGCGCAGGAGAGTTGTCCCGGACCTGTATACTCCAATCAGGAAGCAGGGGGGCAACTGCCTGCCGTCATCACTGCTCACCGTCCTGACCACGATTTTTTCACGGTAGGGCGGTGGGCTGACAATGCGTTTTATTCTGTTGATTATTCGTTTGGTTAAATTCATGTATTTTCGGGAAGGATTTTAGAACCTTCCCTTATTGCGCATGGCATCATGCCTGCTGTGCGGATTTAATGGCGTATAAAGGCATTGTGTCATTTCGACCGTAGGGAGAAATCTTATAGCTCTGGGTTATTGTAATGTTTCAAGATTTCTCACATTCGTTCGAAATGACTTGCTCTCAGTTCTTTCTTTTCTCTCCAAAGTCCTCAGAACTCTGTCTGTCAGTCATTAGGTTGTTGCGTTACCTCATAATCGTCGTCTCGTTGCGTATGACGACTGTCAATCGTCGGCAGTATCGTATGCCGACAATCCTGTTTTTTCTCCTCAATCCTCTACTCCTTACTCCTGACTCCTAACTCAATCAAAGCTTCAGGATAATGACAGAAATACATGATTTAAGCAATAACTTCGTGGAATTATGGGATTGAGATAATTATCTGTAATTTGTTATGAGGGATTTGAAAACTGTACTTTGTATCAATTATCCAATAATTCCTTGACAAGGTTAACTTTCATGTTAACAATATATTATGCTTGAGATCATATTTTATGAAACGGCAGCAGGTAAATGCCCTGTTGAGGAGTTCTTAAATTTGCTAAACCCCAAACAGGCACAAAAAGTAACGTGGACATTAAAGCTTATTGAAGACTTGCATTCTATTCCATCGCAATACTTCAAAAAACTGGTCAACACAGATGATATTTGGGAGGTAAGAATTATTTACAGAAACGACATTTTCAGAATTCTAGGATTCTTTGATGGACCCAAACTTGTCGTGCTAAACCATGCCTTTCAGAAGAAAACTCAAAAAACTCCGTTACAGGCAATAGAAACGGCGGAGAAAAGAAAACGAGATTATTTCCAAAGGAGAAAATCAAAATGAAAACATTAAAAAAATATATCACAACCCGTAAAGAATATGATTCCAAGTTTGCCAAAGATTACGACAAAGGATATGAGCAATTTAAAATTGGGGTCATGTTGAAAATTGCAAGAGAACAGGCTGGCCTTACCCAGGAGCAACTTGCCGAAAAATTAAAAACCAAAAAATCTGCAATTTCGCGCATTGAAAACCATGCAGAAGATATAAAATTATCTACACTTGAAAAGTTTGCCCAGGCTCTTGGCAAAAAAATAGAGGTACGTGTTGCATAACTCTGTGACGGTCAGTAACAAGTAACCTAACAATCAGCCCTGTTATTCATCCTTTCAGGATCTTCCCGCCTTGCGGTGGGCATCCATGTATCCCTTGATTTGACCCAAAAAGTGGCCGACTGTCATTCGTTGTCGGAATGACCAGTCTGAACCTTTTGTCACGAGTTGAATGAGATAGCGGCCGATAGCCCGCATGGTTTGCGCAAAGATAAACATGGGGACGCCTTGAAAAGTCCGGCTGTAATGTTTGTTATCGAAGAAGGCATGCTGATAGCCGGCGTTGCTGTGGATGGTGCGGAAATATTTTTTTGTCAGCTGGAAAGGAAGAATCTGGTGGTAAACAATGGCCTTGGGCTGATAAAAAATATGTTCGCCAGCCTTGGCTAAACGGTTACAATAATCTGTTTCGGCACCCTTGAAAAGCTCCGACCGTTTGCTGCCGCTTCCCTTTCGTCCAAGTTGCGGGTTGAAATAACCGATTTTTTCGACAACCCGCCGGTTGAACCACATGTTGCCGCCAAACGGATAGTGGGTTTTGCCATCCATTTCAAACGATTCTTCCCCCAAATCCTGATATCCCAGAAAACCGTACATTTCCGGTTTAATC
Source organism: uncultured Myxococcota bacterium (assembly GCA_964196355.1). GTDB lineage: Bacteria > Desulfobacterota > Desulfobulbia > Desulfobulbales > Desulfocapsaceae > Desulfomarina. Next base: position 2,143 of record CAXMTO010000343.1, on the reverse strand, counting down.
CATCCAGGCAGGACAAGGGAGGGCTCCAGGTGAATGCGTCCGCCTACCGAATCGGCAGCATGTTCATGGAACGACTCGTTTATCGCCGCCAGCCAATCCGATTTTACGAGGATATCGTCATCAATGTACCCAAAGCAGTTACCCTTGGATTCACGGATGCCGGTATTTCGTGCGTAGTTGAGGCCCTGCTCCTTTTCAAACGCGTAACGGATATTCACGGGGAGATCGCTGGCTAATCGCATTACTGTGTCACGGGTGTCATCGGTGGAGTTATTGTCGACTACCACCACTTCCCACTCCAGGTTTTCCACCCCGCGCTGTTCCGCCAGCCGTCCCAGACACTCAGGTAAATTTGAGCTGCGATTATATGTGCAGATTATGACGCTGTAATCCATTAATTAGACCCAGATTATCATGATGTGAAAGAATTCATTTTGTTGGATTTATTCAAATCTGTCCCCGCGCAATTTCCATCGGTTTGTCATCTCGAACGGCCTTCAGGTCGGAGAGATCTTTCCTGAACGCTGGATGCTTAAAACTTTTTTAAGATTTCTCACATTCGTTCGAGGTAAGCACCCTTTCAGGGCATAAACGACTGAAGGGAGACTCCGAATGACAATTTGACAAAAGGGGGGCCGTCATTTCGAGGAGCCAGCGACGAGAAATCTTGAAGGGTCGTGAAATCTGTTTACATACAAGATTCCTCCCTTCGATCGAAATGACATACCCGAAAATTTTTACAAAATTACTTTAAAGAAAAGTTTGGAACTATTCATAAATCTCTCGTTTGTGAAAGTTTTCGTAATCCCAGCCTGATGGCCAGACGTGAGGTATAGTACCGCATCGGATACAATATGGACACATCATTTGCCCCATACTTTAATTTTCTTTTAAAACTCCGGATTGAATCAGTCCCGTAGACCTCGATACGGCGTAGGGCGTAGCGATCTATGTTAAGCCTATTGAATCCCGAACGGGTCGAACAGGCGGCACGATATCCTGCACGCTCAACAGCAGCCTTAACCTCTTCGTTGAACAACCCATAAGGATAAGCGAAAAGGGTCACCTCGGATCCGAGGATATCTTCCAGTATCTTCTTGCTTGAGCCGATTTCATCATCGATCCTCTCTTTACTTATATCCGTTAAACGCTCATGAGTACGTGTATGACTACCTATGCACACACCGACGTCTTTAAGTTCGAGCAGCTGTGATTTCGACAAAAGCCTGCGGCGGGGAAAACCGCGCACATGCATCCAGTCGTTGATATCGTTAATTCGGTCCGAAAGGACAAATACAGTTGCCGGTATTTCATATTTCTGTAAAACCGGCAATGCCTTATCAATCATATTGTCGAAACCATCATCAAAGGTAACAACAACGCTGTTTTCCGGGCAGGAACATTCCCCATTAAGCGCATCAACAAACTGCCCCAGACTAACAGGTACGTATTTGGAAGTGCGCAGAAAACGCATCTGTTTTTCAAAATTGGCAGGTGTGCAGCAATATTTTTCCTCATTGGGTGCAAGTACTTTGTCAATGATATGATACATGAGAATAATGACACGATTCATGAAACAATATTCTCCACGTCAATGACAGACATCTGCCGCTCACCGGAATGTACGGAATCTATACAGATCTGTCTACCGTCCCTGCTCCATCGGGGATGCAGATCGCAGCGTATCTCTCCCCACCACTTTTCCTTTGGTGAATACAGGCGTGCAATATCGATTCGTTGGTTGTTCTTCCAATTATACAGCATGAGAGTACGCATACCATATGCATCCGGATAGGTATCGTTCAAAACCCATCGTCCGTCGGGCGAGAAGCTACAGTGACCGTCTTCGGTCAGTATTCCTTCTCCAACAATATGTATTGTTTGATCCTCATCGCTGCAGAGCAAAAAGTGATTAACAGGAATTTCAGGGTGCCTGGCCCATACCAAAATATTCTTTTCATCTTTCCAGTCATAGTGGGAAATCATGCCAGAATCCAACAGACAGCGAAGTTCCGAGCCATCTCTATTGGCGGTATAAAGGCGGACACTCCAACCGGTGTCCCCACTTCGCCAGATATGAAAAAATGCAAAACGTTTTCCCTCACGGCTCACCTGGATATGGTTTACCCAGTGGAAAACCCCC
>CAXMTO010000342.1:0-4635 GCA_964196355.1 uncultured Myxococcota bacterium | reverse complement strand
ATTTTTAATTGCTGCGTCTATCTTCAACCGGTTGCGGACAATCCCTTTGTCCTCAAGGAGCCGGGCACGGTCTCTATCACTATAGTTTGCAATCTTTTCCATATCAAACTGATCAAAAGCTTCCAGGTAGTTCTGCCGTTTTTTCAGGATCGTCAACCAGCTCAGGCCGGCCTGGGCTCCCTCAAGAATAAGCATAGTAAAGAGCTGCCGGTCGTCAAACAGAGGCACTCCCCATTCCATATCGTGATAGTGCTGATACAAAGGATCATCACCACACCAACCACACCGTGTCTTTGTCATGATTGTTTTGTAACTCCTTCTCTGCTCTGATTTGGTTAATTACGAGACGGGATCTCCTGAAGAAAGGATAATAACCGAATGTAGTTAACTGAAGACATGCAGCATGAAATGTCAACAAGAGATGGTGATATTTTACCTCAAATCTGAGAGTGTTTTACTGGGAAAGGAATATGTCTTTACAAAGAAAGTGTATTGAATCTGAGTGGTTAGGGCATAATGAAAACCCTTGACATCTATCTTGTCGTCTTGTAGCGTACATCTTATCAGTTCCGCACCTTGTTGAAGGGTGGAAAATTGCAGTAAATTCTTTTTCAGGGTTTTGAAGTACTCTCTGTGCACATCACTACCTGCCTGACGCAAAAGGGATCACATGCTTAACAATAAGAGAGAATTAAACCTCATCGATTTAAGTTCCAGCCTGATTCGCACCAGGAGTTATTCGGGTGAGGAAGAGCAGATCATCCTTCAATTAAAGCAGATCTTTAAAGACAAGGGCTGCAGCGATATTCACATTGATGAATACGGTAGTATTACTGCCTGTTTCAAGGGTAAGAGGCCTGGCAGGAAGCTGCTTTTTGACACCCATGTCGATACCGTACCGGTATCAGATCCGTCGCAATGGAAATATGACCCCTTTGGCGGGGATATAACTCGGGACCGCATATACGGAAGAGGTTCGTCCGATATGAAGGGAGCACTTGCTGCTGTTATTACGGCTGTTGAATGTTTTATCGAAGATACTGGGAATGATTTTGCCGGTGAAATTGTGGTGTCCGGAGGTGTCCATGAAGAGTCCTTTGAGGGAATTGCTTCCTCCAGCATCAGCAATCGACATAAGCCCGACATTGTTATAATAGGCGAAGCTACTAACCTTAACCTGGTGCGTGGGCAGCGCGGCAGGGCAGAAATTGTTGTAGAAACATTTGGTAAACCAGCCCATTCAGCAAATCCGGATGCTGGTTTAAACGCGGTCTATAAAATGGTAACGCTGATAGAAGCCATACAGCGTTTATCTGTCAGTCACCATCCCGTGCTGGGCCAGGGAATTCTTGAATTGACTGATATAAAGTCAGCTCCTTATCCGGGCCTGTCAGTTATTCCTGAGTACTGCAGAGCAACCTTTGACAGGCGTTTATTAGTTGATGAAACACGAACAGGTGTTATTGCTCCAATAGAGAAAATAATGAGAAAAATCAGAAGCATTGACCCTGATTTTGATGCCCGGGTTTCTTATTGCTTTGGCAGGGAAATGTGTTACACTGGTTCTGAGATAGAGGCGGAACGTTTTTTTCCAGCGTGGTTATATGACGAAGAGGAAGAGTTCCTTCAAACAGCATACCGGGGGTTGAAAAATGTTGGTCTTGATCCTGAAATGATAGTTTATTCTTTTTGTACAAACGGTTCGCATTACGCCGGTGAAGCAGGTATTAAGACCATGGGATTTGGTCCCTCCAGAGAAAACCAGGCGCATGTCGATGACGAATATGTCGAAATATCCCAGCTGAAAGGTGCCTGCCTCGGCTATTATGGCATGATGAACGGTTTGCTTGACGGGAACATTCAGTTCTGATCAAATTTTGAAATATTTCGCTAATAGAAAAGTTCCACCTTCGCTTTGAAGCAGAAAGTGTCGTAGACTGTAAGTCAACTGCTGGCAAAACGCTGTCCGCCCGGTAGGTAAATAAGAGGCGGGGAGTTTAAATCATTTGCGTAAAACCAATAACATTTAACAAAGGAGGGATTTATGGCTCGTAAATTTAACTTGTTGGTAATGTTGTTCAGTGTGGTTGCTTTTGTGTTGATTGGATTTACAACTCCGGTCTTTTCAGCAGATTATAAGTTCAAATGGAGGTTAGCTCAAACAATGCCTGAAGATAGTGACCATCACAGGCGGTGCCTGGCTTTTGCAGAGGAAGTTAAAGCGAAAACTGATGGTCGTGTAGAAATAAAGGTTTATTCAGGCAGTGTCCTTGGTGACTGGGTAGATATTCACGAGTATGTCATGCGGGGCGATGTGGATATGGCTATGCAGCCTCTGGCCCCTACCTATGATCCCCGCCTGAACATAGGGTATTATATGCCCTATATGTTTACCAATACCGAAGAGGCAAAAGAAGCCTACAATGTCGGTGGCTGGGTGTATAACATGGTCGGAGATCTGCTCAAGGAACAGGGGATAAAGGGATTGGCACTTTATCCGGCTGGTTGGGCTGGGGTGACCACCAAGGAAGTTCCTGAAGGCTGGGAAGAGATGAAACCAAACAAGATGAAGATTAGGGTCATGCCGCTGAAGGCCTGTCAGCTGACCTGGCAAGCTCTAGGTTATATTCCCTCAACAATTCCATACAGTGAAGCCTATAGCGCAATTGAGAGAGGAGTGGCTGAAGGTGAAAGTGGAGGACCTCCTTTTCAGGGATATCAGTTCCGTGATGTCCAGGGTGTCTGGATTCAGACAAATGATTTCCTGGAACCCATGTGGTTTTTTATGAATCATGAGAAGTGGGACAAACTTACCGAAGCTGATCAGAAGGCGATTATAGATGCTGCCCAGAAGCAGGTTGATGGCCGGTGGGACTATTTCTTACAGGAAGATGAAGAATACAGGCAGAAGATGAAAGATTACGGCATGAAGGTTCTCATGCCGACCGATGAGCAGCTCAAGGGATTTGCACAAAAAGTGAGGACCGAAGTCTGGCCTGAACTGGAGAAACTGATGGGCAAAGCCATCGTCGATAAATGCAGGGAAAATGTTGGTATGAAAGTTAAGTAAATCCTCTGGAGTTGTATTTTTGATGTTAATTAAAGGTGGGGAGAATCTCTCCACCTTTAATTATTTGCAGCGTTTCTCCATCCTGTTATTTACCCTTGTTTTTATTGAACAGACATAGGAAATCAATGACACTGCCAGGGCTGCACTGGCGCATACGAATTGAATTGGTACTTTCTAGGGTGCATGTAACATGGTGAGAGTATGAAGAAAATTGCGTTATTTGTTTGGAAGATACCGATATTCCTGCAGGTATTTATAATGGTAGTTGGCGGCGGTGTCGTTGGCATTTTGATTTTCGTGGAAGTGTTTCTGCGATATGTAATGGGTTCCCCTTTATTCGGCATTGAAGAACTCATCCTTTTTATAGGGATGTGGCTCTATTTTATGGGAGCCTCGTATGGCGCTTACGAGAGGACTCACATAAAGGCTGAACTTATTAATATCTGGTGCAAGGACGAGAGAACACTGACGATATTACGAACTGTAGCCAGTGCAATTACTGTTATTCTTGCTCTGGTACTGGTGTCATGGACGTATCCCTATTTCAGATGGGAACTTGCAAAAGGAGGAACATCACAGGCACTGCTCCTGCCCAAGGTCTTGTATCAAAGCGCGATTTTCTTTGGTTCCTTCCTGATGGCCATATATTTTATCACCGAACTGATTGATAATGTACTTTTATGTATGGGAAAAGAACAAATTTTCATCACCTTATCTGCAAAGGATGACTGATTATGAATGTTATTATTGATTTAGCCATATTGCTGGGGTTGATGGTTATCGGCGTGCCTGTTCCTCTATGTTTTATGGCGGCTGTTGTGTTCATGATGGTAGTCACAGATGGATTCACTCCGATTTTCCTGATATCCACCGGTTTCCATCAAATTAATTCCCTGGCTGTTCTTTGTGTTCTTTTCTTTATTTTAATGGGCGGTATCATGAGCACTACGGGAATTGCGGGGCGGCTGGTAGCCGTTTCAGATTCCCTGCTTGGAAGAACCAAAAGCGGGCTGGGAACAGTTTCGGTGATCAGCTCAGCTCTTTTCGGGGCTATCTCAGGGACATGCACTGCTGCAGTAGCCGCTATCGGCAGTATTATGATACCGAGAATGGTCGAGAGGGGGTATCCCCGCGGCCATGCCACGGCACTTATTTCCGCTGCTTCTGTTGAGGGTCAGCTTATCCCGCCCAGTGTACCCATGATCCTCTATGCATGGGTTACCTGGCAATCTGTTGCCGCCTGTTTTTTGTCAACGGTTATCCCGGGCCTGATTATGGTTTTTCTTTATAGTTTTGTAAACTGGCTTGTCGTCAGGAAACTGCCTATTACAGTTCTTCCCCCGGCGACAATGGACAACAAGGTAAAGGAGTTTGGAACAGCTGTTTATAAAGGCGTCTGGGCGTTGCTGCTGCCGGTTATCGTTTTAGGCGGCATTTATGGCGGTGTCTTTACTCCCACGGAAGCAGCCGGAGTAGCATCTATCTACTGTATTATTATAGGATTTTTCGTCTACAAAACCATGGATCTGAAGATGCTTCGGGATTCCCTCGTGACTTCAGTCACA
>CAXMTO010000341.1:0-9396 GCA_964196355.1 uncultured Myxococcota bacterium | reverse complement strand
CCATAAGCAGAGAAAGTGGCGCATTATTATCTCTATTAATGAGGTTCGCGCAATACGCTCCGCAAACCCCTTAATACTCACTGTATATTCGCGGGACGGTGACAATGACTTTGGCCTTGCCAAGTTTATTGACAGTCATAGTAATGAACTTGACGGTGATTTGACATCGTGACAATGACTTTGGCTTTACCAGGTTTATTGACAGTACATTGCTTTTCATAACATCATTGCCGGAGCAATTGTGACAATGACGTTGGCTTCGGCAGCGACGACGACATTTACGCTTACACCTGTGCGTTTAGAATGGGCATTCGTTGCATTAATGACTAAGAATGGGCTATCGTTGCCTATCCTACGCAAAAGGGGGGGCACTGAATGTAGCCGGATCACGAGCAAGTAACGATGAAAGAGTTTACGGAGCTGTATTTGAGATCGTAGACAATGCTTTATAAACAGAGAGATTTTGTTTTGTGGAAATACTGATTAAGTCAAAACTTATTGGAGAGATGTTGACTTTCTACTCGGTCAATTTTCGACATTATTATACAGTCTGTAACCACCACCCGGCCGGTCGGCTATGTTTGCCGGTCGGGAAAGGGTGGCGAAAGGGGCGTGAACATGACAGGGTATGCCTATTTCAGAGGAGAGGTACGCTGCAAGCCGGGTATCAGAAAAGGAGATCCCCGAGAGGTAAACAGCACTGCAGCGGGGGATATGAAAGTTGTTCTGATAATAGTCAAAGGTTCTTTCCATTTGTCGAAGCAGGCGGACCGGTGCCGGCAATTCCAGGGAAAAAATGTCGGTTTCCCCATCGGTGAATAATCCATATCCGCCTGCGAGTGCTGCAGCTTCCCGCTCCTCTGCCAGTATCAGCTTCCGGCATTCATCCTCACTGAGGATGACGCCACGGGATGCGGCCATCTCCATCAGAGAGTCAACAAAACTGGAGATACCGGTTTTGATGTCTCTACTGAAGACCAGCGTATTGCGGAAATAGAGCTCAATAAAAGACTTGTTTTCTCCGATCACAAGCCGTGAAAAACTTTCATCCACACTATTAAAATGATCTCGACGTATTTCATTCTGCAGGGCAACGGTAGGCGTACTTACACCGGTCAACGTAAAACCGATTTTTTTGAAAAGCTTCTCCAGGCTTTCAACCTCGGGGCGTCGAACCAGATATACGATTGTCAGGAGTTTTGTGAAAGAATCTTCCTGAATTTCTCTGACCAGGTCAAAGTCGAGAATGATTTCATCTCTCTCAAATGGTTCCTCTTTTTGCATGCTCCAGAACACTGAATTGGCGATTTCAGTGTCTGGAACCTTGGGGATGGTCACATTGTGAACTTTCACCGACTCTCTGGGAAGACCACACCATACGAGAGGATTCTTTACTTTAGTACAGAATTTATTCAGATGTTTCTGCAGAAAGGCAGCAAACCACGGAGCGGCCAGCAGGTCGGGCAGCAGTGTTTCTTCATCTTTGAAAGGCGCTGTCTCGTATGGGATAAAGCGAAATGTCGTTTGCTCTGTTGCTTTTCCCGAAGATTGTATCAGGGCAAGGCCGAGGCCGTCGACCTTCAGTTCTATGCCAACTGTGTTCGTTCTCTTTTGGAAAAGAGGGAATGACTTTTTCTGCTGTCTGAGCTTCGACAGAGAGTCCTCAGTGGTTGCAGACACCTGCGCAGCAAGGGGTTTCCGAGGTCGTTCAGGTCTCCCCACAGAGGCAGGTATGGGGGGGGCTTCCTCTCCAAGGGTAGATGAAAGAGTATCCTCTGGTTCTAACGACCCGGTCAGGGGGGTGTTCGTCTGGCTGGACTGTTCCTGACGAATACGCTCTAAGAGCTTTTCTGTGGAGGTTATGTCCTGTTGCTTGGTCATTTCAGTTTTTTCAGGTCCTGTCGACCTAACCGAAGTTAGCAGAAGTCTGCGGCTTAAGATATAGAAGGCAGGATGAACATGATAACCTCCTGACAAATAATCACTTTCCGAACTATCAGATGCCACATTCTATCTTATCCGCATCGCACTTGCAACACCTGCCTCTTCACTGTATCTTAGAAATCAACTTCTTATAACCTCACCAGAGGGCTGACAAAATGAAGCATGTATTTCACCATCAGGCTACCCGAAGTGTACAGATCGGGGTTGGTCGAGACGATCGCACCGGGGGGATCAGCTTTCCTGTTTATCCCAGTGCCACCTATCGACACCCGGGAGTCGGACAAAGTACCGGTTACGATTATACCCGCAGCGGCAATCCAACCCGTGAGGTCCTGGAAGAGGCACTCGCTGAACTTGAGGGGGGAGCACGCGGACTGGTTTTTTCTTCCGGGATGGCAGCAATGACCACTCTGCTGCTACATTTTTCCAGTGGTGATCATCTGCTGGTATCAGAAGACCTTTACGGCGGCACTTACCGAGTGCTTGAACAGATTTTTGCTAAGTTTGGTCTCAGTACCTCTTATGTCGATGCTACGTCTGTTGCCGCTGTGGAGTCTGCCATATTACCGCAGACCAAAGCACTGCTGGTTGAAACTCCCGGTAATCCGCTGCTCGGGATTGCTGATATCCGGACTCTCGCCGAGGTATGTAAAGAGCATCACCTGCTCTTTATTGTCGACAACACCTTCCTGACACCCATATTACAGCGTCCTCTCGAACTGGGAGCGGATATTGTTGTTCACTCGGCCACCAAGTATCTGGGTGGCCACAGTGATCTCTGTGCCGGTGCACTGATAGCCAGAGAGAGTGAATTCGGTGAACGGCTCTATTTTTTGCAGAACTCAACCGGAGCGATACTGCCTCCTCAGGATTGTTGGCTTTTGATCCGAAGTCTGAAAACCCTGCCGCTGCGGATGGAACGTCACTCTGTCAGTGCGCTGCAGGTGGCGAAGTGGCTGCAGCACCAATCACAGGTGGAAAAAGTTTACTATCCAGGATTGTCTGAACATCCGGGGTACGAGTTGTCCAGGCAACAGGCTGCCGGTACTGGCGGTATGCTCTCTTTCCGGGTCAGCAGTCCGCAGTTGGCAGAGCAGGTGCTGGAGAAGCTGCAGCTGATTTCCTTTGCCGAAAGTCTCGGCGGGGTTGAAACACTGATGACCTTACCCGCGGTGCAGACGCATGGCGATATCCCCGCCGCAGAGCGCGAGCGTCTGGGGATTTGCAGCAGTCTGTTGCGGTTATCGGTGGGCCTGGAAGATCCTGCAGACCTGATCGCAGATCTGCAGCAGGCGCTTAATTGATCTTAAAAAAAGTTCAACACCCCACAAGGTACTTATACCCCCTTGTGGGGTGTTATAAGATCATTTCAATACCGCTGTAAAAGAAGTAGCAGGAGAATAGTACCAGAAAGGATGCACAGCACCCTATAAGGCGCCTGTAAAAAACATCGCTGAAAAAACGTCTTCCCTTGGAGACACCGAAAGAAATCAGTGCATACCAGGCTAGGTCAGCGAGAATATGACCAAGAAAAAAGGCCGCGACACCTATGATGCCGTATTTAACAGAGTGTAAAATATAACCAAGTCCGATGGATGCCCACCATATTATCCAGTAGGGATTTATCAGGCTGAATAAAATACCGGTGAGGACCAGGTTTTTACTTTTCTTATTATCCTGAGCCACCTCAAGGCGAAGGTCAGGCAAGCTCTTGAACATGGAATAAGCCATCCAGAGCAGGATGCTGCCTCCCGCAAGTGATATAACGACAAAGACGTCATCTCGTTGAAGGAGCGGTGCCATCCCCAACAGCAGTGCTGCTATAAGTGCCAACTCGAGAACACCGTGGCCAAAAATCACCAAAGGTCCGGCAATCGCCCCTCTTCGTGTACTCTCACTTACTGTTACAGTGAGTAACGGGCCTGGCATTAAGGCTCCTGACAGGGCTATCAGGAAAGATGAGCTGAAGATTGTGATGAGGGTCAGTACCATAACGTATAATTTGGTCGCGGGGTACACAGATAGTTTAAAGGTGAAGAGTTATCATAAGCCAAGATTGGAATTTTATCACTGATATTCAGGGAATTTAATTTATTCTTTGATATTTTAGCCGGATAGGGCTACAGATTGGTAAAATGAATCGGATTAATGCACAATATTTCTTGCCAAATACGCATGGAGAGTGAACAATAAACTTTCTCTGCCCTTCCTGGAGAGCAGTATCAAGCTGCAGAATCACCAGGGGTGAGGCTACACACTTCTAAGAGTGAGGACCTGAATGCTGGATCATCAAATGCACGTCTCTCTTAATCTGAATGTCAGAGGGCTGAATCAGTCTGCAACGATTGCAATCAACGACAGGTCCAACGAGTTGATTCGTCAGGGTAAATCGATTTACAGGCTGGGCTTGGGACAATCTCCATTTCCCGTTCCGGCGGTGGTGCAGGAGGCACTCAGACAGAACGCTCACCAGAAAGATTATCTGCCCGTACAGGGGCTGCACGTTCTGCGCCAGGCCGTTGCAAGATTTCATGCCAAATATGATGGGACACATTTTAATCCCGACTCTATCCTTATCGGGCCCGGTTCAAAGGAGCTGATGTTTCTGCTCCAACTCTCCTACTACGGCGATCTGGTCGTACCGACTCCATGCTGGGTTTCCTATTCCCCTCAGGCCGGAATCGTCGGCCGTCCGGTTGTTTCTCTTTCTACAACCTTTGAGAATAAATGGCGGTTGCAACCTGATAGTCTTAGTCAGCTTTGCGAACAGGATCCAGGTCGGCCTCGCCTTGTTATTCTCAACTACCCAGGCAACCCGGAAGGGGGAACGTATTCCCAAAAGACTCTCAAGGAGATTGCCGAGGTTGCCAGGGAATATGACATCATACTGTTATCAGATGAAATTTATGGAAAACTTTCCCATACCGGGGAGCATGTGTCCATCGCAAGATATTATCCGGAAGGTACAATCGTCAGTTCCGGTTTGTCTAAATGGTGCGGTGCCGGAGGATGGCGACTCGGTACCTTCGCTTTTCCGGAATCTCTGAACTGGCTGCAGAATGCAATGGCCTCGGTGGCCAGTGAAACGTATACTTCAACTTCTGCCCCTATTCAATATGCAGCGGTGCGGGCCTTTGAAGGGGGAATTGAAATTGAGCGGTATCTTGCACATAGCAGGAGGATTTTAACCCGATTGGGTGAGTGGGCCACTTCAAGACTGAGAGAGGTTGGAGCCCGTGTGATTTCACCTGCAGGTGCCTTTTATCTTTTTCCGGATTTTTCTCCCATTGGTGATGCGTTTGCTAAAAATGGTATCCATACTTCGGCGGAGCTGTGTCATCGGGCACTTGATGAAGTTGGGGTGGCATTTCTTCCAGGGGAGGTATTTGGAAGGTCGAAGGAAGAGTTGACTGCCCGTATTGCCTATGTCGATTTTGACGGAGCCCAGGCTCTGGCAGCAAGCGAACAGATCCCTCTCGACCAGGATATCGGTCACGATTTTATAGAAACATATTGTTATAACACTAAAAAAGGTGTTGATATTCTCTGTGACTGGGTTAGATCCATGACAGTCTAAGGGAAGAGTCTTAAACCAGCAAAATCGGAGAGAAACAATGGATGAGCATAAACCGTTATGGACACCGACGCAAACTCAGATAACTGAATCGTTGGTATGGCAGTTTATCACTTATGTATCGAATAAATATGATCAACCGATCAACAGTTACCCTGAACTGTATGAATGGTCTCTTCGGGAAAAAGAAAAGTTCTGGGCCTCGGTCTGGGATTATTGTGGTGTTGTCGGCGTAAAAGGAGAAAAAATCCTTGTAGACGGCAATGATATAGAGAAGGCGATCTGGTTTCCCGAGGCAAGGCTTAATTTTGCAGAGAACCTGTTGCAGAAAAAAACCGACGATACTGCTATCTATTTCCAGGCAGAAGATAAAGTTCGCAGCGAGTTGACATGGAAGCAGCTCTACGCTCAAGTCGCCTCGGTTGCGGCATGGCTGAAATCTGCAGGGGTTACCAGAGGTGACCGCGTTGCCGGGTTGCTACCGAATATGGCGGAGAGCGTGGTGGCTATGTTGGCGTCGGCGAGTCTGGGAGCAGTGTGGACAGCCACCTCTCCTGATTTTGGTAAAGAGAGCGTTATTGATCGTTTTGGTCAGACGACACCCAAAATTTTGTTTACCGTTGACGGCTATTTTTACAACGGTAAAGTCAATGATATTCGTAAAAAAGTATCTGGAATTTTAAAAGAACTACCGACCGTTACGCAGACAGTCGTGGTCAGGCTCGCTGGAGTGGAAGGGGATATACCGGGGAAAGAGTGGTCGGAGATTGTGTCTACTGCCGGAAAAGAGAAAATCGACTTTCAGCCCATGGGGTTTAATGATCCGCTTTATATACTCTACTCATCCGGTACTACCGGTAAACCCAAGTGTATTACCCACAAGATCGGCGGAGTATTGCTGCAGCATTTAAAAGAGTTGCAGCTGCAGAGCGATGTGAAACCGGGAGACAGGGTCTTTTATTTTACCACCTGTGGCTGGATGATGTGGAACTGGCTGGTGAGCAGCCTGGCTTGCGGAGCAACGCTGGTACTCTACGACGGATCCCCCTTCCATCCCAGGAGGAGTATTCTCTGGGATTATGCTGAAAGAGTCAAGGCGACCCTCTTTGGTACCTCGGCAAAATATATTGATACTTTGAAAAAACACGACATCAGGCCGGGAGAAGACCACGATCTCTCATCACTCAGGACACTCTGTTCAACCGGGTCGGTCCTGGTTCCCGAGAGTTTTGATTTTGTCTACGAGGCAATAAAAGAAGATATCTGTTTAGCCTCCATTTCAGGCGGGACTGACATCGTCTCCTGTTTTGTCCTGGGCTGTCCGATTCTTCCCGTTCACAGGGGGGAGTGCCAGTGCAGAGGGCTTGGCATGGCGGTGGAGGTTTTCGATTCTGGAGGACAGCCTCTTATGGGTGAAAAGGGTGAGCTCGTATGTACGCAGACCTTTCCTTCTCAGCCAGCCTTTTTCTGGGGAGATGAAACCGGAGAAAAATACCATAACGCCTATTTCGCAAAATATGACAACATCTGGCACCATGGTGATTATGTCAAACTCACGGATCATGGCGGGGTGGTGATCTACGGACGCTCAGATGCCACTTTGAATCCCGGTGGCGTGCGCATAGGAACAGCTGAGATCTATAGATATGTCGAGCAGCTGGATGAGGTGCTTGAGAGCATCGTCATCGGGCAGGAATGGGATGATGACGTTCGTGTTGTCCTGTTTGTGGTTTTACAGCCTGAAAAACAGCTGGATGAAGAACTGCAGGCAAGGATACGAAAAATCGTCCGGGTGAATTGTTCTCCAAGGCATGTTCCGGCTAAAGTCATTCAGATAGCTGAGATACCACGGACAAAATCAGGGAAAATTGTGGAAATTGCAGTACGGGAAGTTGTTCACAATCGGCCGGTAGAAAACATCACGGCTCTGGCCAATCCTGAGGCCCTGGAGTTATATAAAAATATAGCAGAACTCAGCTCGTGAGACCTGTGGCAAGATTTATTAGCTATTGATATTTAAAACAATATTGTAGTTACCTGCTCTTTTAAAACCAGCCTATGGTAGTGATCACTGAAAGACTGAGTGGTATTGTTGAGCGAGTTACCTACCACAATCCTGATACCGGCTGGTCTGTGCTTCGAGTTGCGCCTTTTAACAGCCCCGGCAGCCAGGAAACCGTAACAGTTCATCAGACAAAGGTCTTTGCCGGAGCCACCATGGAGTTTCGTGGTGCCTGGACGGTTCATTCTCAATTTGGTCGTCAGTTTAAAGCCGACGAGGCCATCGAAAAAAAACCGGCATCTGCCGCTGCTCTTGAAAAATATCTCGGTTCCGGCCTGATTAAGGGAGTTGGCCCCAAGACGGCGGGAAAAATCGTTCGACATTTCCTCGAAACAACTCTCGATGTTTTTGAAAATGATATTGACAGGCTTGTTGAGGTCCCCGGTATCGCACGAAAAAAACTGGTCATGATCAAAGAGGCCTGGCACGAGCACAGGATGGTTCGTGAGGTGATGATGTTTTTGCAGGGGCACGGTATTTCAACTCTTTTTGCGGTCAGGATCTACAAAAAGTATGGGGAACAGGCCATTCAGATTGTGACAGATGACCCATATCGCCTCGCCAACGATTTTTACGGCATCGGTTTTTTCTCAGCAGATCAAGTAGCCCTCAGTATTGGGCTGGCCCGGGACAGCCATGAACGGATTATGGCTGCTGTCAAACATGTGCTTTCTGCAAGCCGGGAGCAGGGACACTGCTACTTGATGACTACTCAGATTGCAGAAGAAGTAGGGAAACTGCTTGAGTTTCAGCCAGGAGAGCTGCTCCTGGAGATCCTTGCCAGGATGCAGAGAGAAAATCACTTACGGGTGCGGGCCCTGCGTGTTGCAGAGGAGGGAGAGCAACTCTGTTACTACTCAAAATCGCTCTACTACGATGAAGAGTATGTCGCCCGGAAAATCGGATCAATGGTCCTTGCACCCGATGCGGAATGTGGAAATATCAGGATCTGGATTGAGAATTATTGCCGGACTGAAAAGCTTACCCTGAGCATAGAACAGATGGAGGCAGTAAGTTCGGTTGTTCGAAGCCCGTTTGCTGTTCTTACCGGAGGACCGGGATGTGGTAAAACTACTACAACCCTGGTAATCGTCCGGCTGCTCGAATTTTTGAGAAAAAAGGTACTTCTGGCTGCACCGACTGGGCGGGCGGCCCAGAGAATGGGCGAGGTTATCGGCCGGGAGGCAAAAACCCTGCACCGTCTGCTCGAGTATCGTAACGGGGCTTTTCAGAAGAATGAAGAGCAGCCTCTGAATGGCAGTTTTCTCATTATCGACGAGTGTTCCATGCTCGATATTTCTCTTACTGCCTCACTGTTAAAAGCAGTTCCTCCAGGTTGTCAGGTTCTGTTTATTGGCGATGCCGATCAGCTTCCTTCCGTCGGCGCAGGTAATGTTCTGCAGGATATTCTACAGGCCGGAGTCGTGTCCTCCTGCCGTCTCACGCAGGTCTTTCGTCAGGCCAAACAGTCAAAGATCATAGAGTATGCCCACCAGATCAACAGAGGTGTAACCCCGCATATCGATTCTCCTTTCAAAAGACCGGCTATCTGGCAGGATCGCACAGACTGTATGTTTCTCGATTCGGATGAGGCAACCCGCGAGCAAATCGGTTTTGTATCCCGGGTAAAGAAGACTTTTGAGTTGGACATGGAGACCTTTGAAGGGCTGTCTACTGGAAAAAACCTGTATGAATTTCGTACTGAAGAGCGGATCTTGTCGGCTTATGAGCATGATTTTGTTGTTCCGGAGAAATTTAGACATGTCGATCTGACAAGAGTAAAACAGGCGGAAAGCCGCGTAGAGGAGTTGAAAGC
>CAXMTO010000340.1:0-3740 GCA_964196355.1 uncultured Myxococcota bacterium | reverse complement strand
CCATAAGAGCAGAAAACACAACAATCCCCCTTAAGCGGCCTTAGCAATTCACCACAGGCGCAACATTCATAAAACCACATGCAGGCATCTGTTGGCATTAATTCCAACTCATTGTGCGCACAATTTGGGCAGGTGATAATAGAAGACAAAATAATTTCCTTGCTCATTGCCTCAGTGTATAGCATATCTGGAGGCTTTCTCTCAGATAGCCAGATATTGACTTGGGTCATGACCTTGAAAACTATATGACAAGATAATATGTTTCATTAGAAACACATGATTGTGCCGGCTGTTGCTGCAGTGCAACATAGGGGAGGTATCAGCCGGACTTATAGTCTATTCTTAAGATAAAGGAACCAGGCCCATGGATTCAGATTTGAAGATTGTTGATTCTGCAAAGAAGGAGGATGAAAGTCCTGCAGCCGATGCCGTTGACGAAAAAAAGAAAACAGCTAACGAGACATCTGAGCAATCTGAAATCGAAGAGACTTACCTCGGTGGCGAATATTCATCCGCCTTTATCAAAAAACTGCGTAAGTGCCCAGAATCAATCAGTATGTTGTTTAAGGAAGGCAAATACCCCTACACCGACAGCATAAAAAAAACCACCTACGACCGGGAAAAAGAAAAACTCCAGATTGAGCTGCTAAAAGTCCAAAACTGGGTAAAAATGACCGGGCAGAAAATTGTAGTCATTTTTGAAGGCCGCGATGCTGCCGGTAAGGGCGGAGCCATCAAGCGCTTTATGGAGCATCTTAATCCACGTGCAGCAAAAGTGGTGGCATTGGAAAAGCCCACCAATCATGAACTAGGCCAGTGGTATTTTCAGCGTTATATCGAACATCTGCCCACCGAGGGTGAAATACTGTTTCTGGACAGGTCCTGGTATAACCGCGCTGGTGTTGAGCGCGTCATGGGTTTTTGCAACCAACTTGAATACCTTGAGTTTATGCGCCAGTGCCCTGAAGTCGAACGCATGCTGGTCAACTCCGGTATTCAATTATTCAAGTATTACTTTTCTGTGACCAAGAAGGTTCAACGCGAGCGCTTTGCATCAAGAGAACAAGACCCACTTAAACAGTGGAAAATGAGCCCGGTTGACAAGGCTGCAATTAGTCGGTGGGGTGAATACACACGTGCCAAAGAGGCCATGTTTTTCTACACTGATACCGCCGCCTGCCCCTGGACCATCATCAAATCGGATGACAAAAAGCGTGCGCGGCTGAATTGTATGCAGCACTTCCTTAATAAGTTGGATTATCCCGACAAGAGTCCAGAGGTGGTAGGCCCGCCCGACCCGCTGATCGTTGGCGCTCCCAGGCAAGTAATTCACAAAAATGTGCATTTGGATGACTGGCCACACACTCACAATGGTTCACCACATATCATTTGATCAATACATTGCACAGTCAATTTTGCACTATCCGGTTGCACAGGCTATTGACCGCACGACTAGTCATCTGAAAAATCCAACCCCTGTCATTACTTAGTGACAGATGTTTTTTACTGATACACAAAAATGCAATCTAATTACTTACATTAGCTTTGTATCTATTTGTTATTTATCTATTTTTAACCATCCAATTCGCCCCAACGCTGAAACGCAACTTCCAGTTCTTTCTCCAGTCCCGTCAAAATCTGACTAGCTTCCTGAACCCTCTCGTAATCAGACTCATAGAATCCAGGTGCAGACATTTCCTGCTCCAACTCTGACTTCCGGGTTTCCAGTTTTTCGATGATCCCCGGCAGGGTTCCTAACTCGCGTTGGTCATTGTAGGAAAGTTTTTGTTTTTTTGCTGGCTCCTCGACCAGTGCTGGTTTATCCGTCCGTGCTTTTCCAGGCTCCTTTGCAGCCCCTGCCTGAGCATCTGAAAGACTGCCACCACGGGCTTCCCAGTCGCTATATCCACCAACGTACTCTTTTACGCTGCCCGAACCATCGAGCACCATCAGGCTGGTAATAACGTTATCCATGAAATCCCGGTCATGGCTCACCAGCAGTACCGTGCCCTCAAATGTCAGCAGTATTTCCTCGAGCAACTCCAGAGTTTCCATATCCAGGTCGTTGGTGGGCTCATCCAGCACCAATAGATTGGCGGACTTGCTAAACAATCTGGCTAGTACGGCCCTATTCTGCTCCCCGCCCGAAAGCGCCTTAACCGGCATACGTACGCGATCAGGACTGAACAGGAAATCACCCAAATATGAGATGGCATGTCGTCGCCGGCCACCAATTTCTATAAAATCTGCACCGCCACAAACATTGTCGATCAGGTTTTTCTCAGGGTCCAGGTGGCCACGCAACTGATCTGAATAGGCCACTTCTAGTTTCGTACCAAATGAAACCTCACCAGATGTCGGCTGTAACTCGCCCAAAAGGATTTTAACCAGAGTAGTTTTACCTGCGCCGTTGGCTCCTACAAAGCCAATACGATCACCACGTTGTATCCGGGTTGAAAAATCGTCAATGACCAGATTGTCACCAAAACTGTGGCTGACATGCTTGAGCTCGGCAACAATTTTACCGGACTTGCTTGCATCCTCGACGATGAAATCGGCTTTGCCTTGCCGCTCCCGACGCTCACCACGTTCATTGCGCAAATCTTTCAAAGCCCGCACACGGCCTTCATTGCGCGTACGCCTGGCCTTAATACCCTGACGGATCCAGACTTCTTCCTGCGCTAACTTCTTATCGAATAATTCATTGGCCCGCTCTTCCGCCAAAAGCTGCTGCTCGCGATGACGTAAAAAGCCATGGTAATCACCTTGCCAAAGCGTTAAATGCCCCCTATCGAGTTCTGCCATCCAGTTGGCGACATTTTGCAGAAACCTTCGGTCATGGGTGATCAGTATAAGTGCACCCTTAAAATTCCTTAGCTGCTCTTCCAACCAGCGAATGGCGGGAATATCAAGATGATTGGTGGGCTCATCCAACAGTAATATGTCCGGCTTACTGACCAATGCCTGCGCCAGAGCCACCCTACGTCGCCAACCACCTGAGAGTTCGGACATTTTGGAATCAGCCGGCAATTCCAGTTGCGTGATGGTTGTCTCGACACGCTGTTGCAGCCGCCAACCATCCTGAGCTTCGAGTTTTTGCTGTACTCGTGCCAGTGCATTCATGGTTTTTTCGCTGAAGTCTTCAGCTTGAATCAGGTGATGGTACTCAGCGAGCAGAGCGCCGGTTTCCGCAAGTCCCGAGGCCACTACGTCATAGACAGTTTGCTCATCGGCTTCAGGTAAGGTCTGCTGGAGCCAGGCCATACGCGTTCCCGGCCGTAACCAACGCTCGCCGGTCTCGGGGATAATCTCACCCGCCAGCACTTTCAATAACGTGGTTTTACCAGCACCATTACGTCCCAACAAACCAATTTTATTGCCCTTGGATATTTTGAATTCCACACCGTCGAGCAGAATCAAGTTTCCGTAGTGCAGTGCGGCGTTATCAAGTCGTAATAAAGGCATAGCAAGTAACCGAGTCCAATCAGGCAGCGCATTCTACTCTCACCACCATAATTTGTCCTCACTTGTTGACAGGCCATGTTATAAAAAGCTAACCTGCAGGTGATGAATATTTTCTCACACCGTGTATGTATGTGTTGTTGTTGCGCTTGTATGTGTAGCCACAGCCGTGCGGTGTCTGAAAAGTTCTGATCCAAATATTTGAATTAACCACCCTTTAAACAGACTCAACCGTACCGGCACATCCGGGACGGAAGATTTATGCATGTGTCCCGGTC
>CAXMTO010000339.1:0-24567 GCA_964196355.1 uncultured Myxococcota bacterium | reverse complement strand
GATACCAGACTGTATTTTGTTTCAAATTAAAAAGTTCACCCTTCGGGCCAACAGATTTTTCCGCAGCTGCTTCGTTGCCGAGCATTCGCAGTAGCTTACTACAGCTTCATGCCCGGCGCCTCGACCTGCGGAAAACTTTGTTGGTGAGAAATCCGGGCTAAAGGCCAGGCAGCCTGCCTGGAAAACATTCCCCCAACACTCATTATTCCTTCTGATTACGTATGAAACTCTGCTAATTTTTTGTCATTCCCGCACAGGTGAGAGAAAATCGATGACTTCGATCCAGAAGCTCTGCCTGTAACTGGCTCCCCGCCTGCGCGGGGATGGCGCTCAGTAGACATACAGTTTCTCCTCTTTATCAGAATGTTATGTCTGTGTTACACAGGGTAAGCTGAGTTTAATACAGAATTAAATATTATTTCGCAGGGAACTGTTTATTTTCAGACAACAACCCAACTTGTTAGCACCGTTATCTGGCCCGGTTTATTTTTTTCGATATTTTTTCTGCGGGCTTTTATGCTGGTATTTTCTGCGCTCCCCGGCTTGTCCCTTAGGAGGCGGTTCAAGCAGCGACTCTTCAGGCACGATGCATTCAAGTTTTTCACCAAGATATTCCTCGATATCAGGCAAATAGAATGCCCCTTCCTCGCAGGCAAAGCTCACCGCTTTCCCGACAGCCCCAGCCCTTCCTGTGCGGCCGATGCGGTGCACATAGTCTTCAGGCTCATAGGGCAGGGTATAATTTACCACAAAGGTGATTCCCTCAATATGGATACCTCTCCCGGCAACATCTGTCGCGACAAGCACCTTCACCTTGCCGGCTCTGAATCGTTCCAAACGGGTTACCCGTTTATTCTGCTGAACATCTCCGGACAACAGCACGCAGTCGATCCCATTTCGCTGGAGACGATCCGACAACTTCCTGGTCTCATTTCTCATATTTGCAAAGACGAGTATCCTGTCCTCACTGTGCTGTTTAATCAAATTATAAAGAACTTTATATTTATCCTCTGAGGTCGTCAAGTAAACCACCTGCTCCACCGTCTCAACGGCGATCTGCTCTGGTTCTGCCTCCACCATCCTAGGTTCTACGCACCATTGGGAGGCAAGACGCGTAACATCCTCTGGAACAGTGGCTGAAAACAGCATCGTCTGCCGCATTTTTCGGTTCGGGGTCCGACCTACAATCCTGCGAACATCTGGAATAAAGCCCATATCCAGCATACGATCAGCCTCATCAAGTACCAGGATCTCGCATTTACCCAGATCAACAACATTTTTTCCGAGAAAATCGATGAGCCGTCCCGGGGTGGCAATGACGACATCACACCTCTTCAAACGCAAGGCGTCCATCTGTTTTTGATAATCTACACCACCATAGACGGGTTGGAAGATGACATTGCTATACTTCGCCAGCTCCTTACCATCCTTGGCAATCTGCATGACAAGCTCACGAGTTGGTGCCAGCACAAGTGAACGTACTTCCTTTTTTTTACCAGTACCTCTTTTTCTTATCAGCCTGGAGAGAATGGCAATGAGAAAAACTGCACTTTTTCCCGTCCCTGTGTTTGCCTTACCAATAAGATCCTTACCGGCCAACACATCCTCCAGAGCTTTTCCCTGTATAGCCGTGCAGTACCTGAATTTTTGATCGTGAATAGCTCTCATCACGCTCAAAGGTATATCAAAATCATGAAATCGTACTTTCCCTTCCGCAGGTTCTACAGGGAAGCTATCCAGATTCCATGATTTCTTCCTCTTTTTCTGCAGTGGTGCCTGGTCTTTTCCAGTTTTGGCGTCTTTACCATGACCTCTGTCAACCTGATTTTCGAGGACTGTTGTGCTTTGACCTCTCACTTCGGCAACAGCATCAGAGCGTTCCTGTACTTTTTTCCTGTTTGCGCCCAACACCCTGCCCAACTTCAATTTACCTGCACGTGCAAGCTGCTTTATTTTATTTCCAGCTGTGATGATATTTTTTTTAATCATAAAAGATATTTTACCTGTAAATCGCTTTAGTATCTTAGAAATCTCTTTCCTGCTTTTTTTAGAAAGAACTTCGTGAAAGGAGTTATCCCGCTCATAGGGGACAGCCGGCAGCTATCGTGTTTGAGGTAATCCCTGGCAAGTATTGACAGCTAATCGCTAACCATAAAGAATATATCTTATAAGCAGCAAAGAAGTGAAGAAAACGGCGTGACCGGGTAGGCTCCCTGAAGCCGGGAAGGAGTAAACCAGATGAAACAAAAATTAGAGAGAGACTATACAATGTTAGATTTAAACACTATTCTTTCCCGGCAATATGCAGCTCCTCCATCAACGGTCCAAAAAGTACCTCATATTCCGGTATTGCCTTTTTCAGTATAGTACCCATGAACGAAACTTCCATACCATTCACAACAAGATTTGCAGAATGGGACAGCGCCTGCAAATCATACAAGGTTTTGAACTCTTGTCCGATCAGGACATAAAAGATAAATCTGCGCCGGGCCATCTTCATGTTCCGCATATATCGATGGAATATTCCCAACTCTATCCCGCCTGGTTCATATTTACTATGGAGAAAGACACTGGAATAGGCGACAAACTGCATCTTCTCGACGGCATCTTCGGCTGAAGATGCCGCTTCAACCTGATAACCGAATGTTTCTGCCGCCTTGATGACAGTTTCTTTATCCGGCGTATCAGGCATCAACACCAGGGCCAGAGGAACATCCTCCACCACCTCTTTGTCCTCAAAAAACCCATCCTTCAACCATGCAAGGTCAGGTGGAGGCGGGGGTTGCACTCCTGAATCAACAGAAGAATCCTGTCTTGTTCTCCCTCCCGGCGGAGCGGTAGAGCCGGAACCCAACTGACCGGCATCAAGCCCGAAAGAGTTTGAACAATGGACACATTTTATTTTAATTTTCTTGCCAGGGCCCAGGTTCTTGGCACTTTCCTGAATTTTAGTGCTCATCCTGAGTTGTTTCCGACAATGTGGACAATTAACGATCATTGCAACCCCACGACTTTGATTTACTGACCAAAATTCCCATATCCATCATCCTCTTTTTTACCCTCCATTGCCAGGTCAGCAAGGGTAGATGTTGCCTCACCTCGCTCCGACTTCAACCGGTCCAGACCTCGGTTCATTTCACTGCGCTGAGAACAGTAGGTAAGGGCGCTCTTTTCGGTAATCTGGCCGCGACTGTACAATTCAAGGATATGCTGATCAAAAGTGCGCATATCCAGCGCTGAGCCCTCCTTGATTACGTTATAAAAGGTTTTCTCTTCCGTTTCTCCATTGAGGATAAGATCTTTTACCCGAAGACTCGTGCAGAGAATTTCCATTGCCGCAACACGCCCTCCCCCCACGCGAGGTAAAAGACGCTGCCCGACAATCCATCTTGTGGTGTCCACCAGCCTGTTTCGAATCTGCGGCTGTTCTTCCCTTTCAAACATACCAAGAATACGATTTATCGTCTGCCCTGCGTCAATGGTATGGAGCGTTGAGAGGACAAGATGTCCTGTTTCTGCCGCAGTCAGACCTATCTCCATCGTCTCCCTGTCACGCATTTCACCTACCAGAATAACTTTTGGGGCCTGACGCAAGGCAGCTCGCATCCCAACAGCAAAGCTGCTGAAATCATTCCCTAACTCCCGCTGGTTGAACGTTGATTGATCCTGCTCGTGAATATACTCAATGGGGTCTTCCAGGGTGATCACGTGGACTGAACGCTCGTGATTGACCCTGTCCAGCAACGCAGCGAGAGATGTCGTCTTACCGCTACCTGTAGCCCCAGTGAAAAGAATGAGACCATTTAACTCCCCTGCCATCTTACCGAAGGCACCCGGGAAATGCATACTTTCAATTGACGGGATTTCGGTTTCAAGCTTCCTTAGAATTGAAGTAAAGTATCCCTTCTGAGTAAAAATATTCACCCTGAAACGAGCCTTCTCGCTGAGAGAATAGGAAAGATCGCAGGATCCTGTCTCAACCAGGTCTTTCAGCAGCCGTTTGTTATTTCCTATAAGATTAAGAGCAAAAGTTTCAGTTTGAAATGGTGTCAGCTCATCGACCGGAGGAACAACCTGAACAGGAACGAGTTGGCCTGCAGACTCAACCTGTAGCACCTTGCCCACAGTTATATTCAGGTCTGAAACATTACTATGGGACTCCAACATTGCCGTCATCCAATACTCAATTTCCGTCTTTTTCATACGATTCCCCAGAAAAAAGAACAATGCAACATAATTTCACGGTATACAGTTTTGATTACTTAAAATTTACATTCTTTCACATTTTTTATCCACACATTTCTCACTCTTATGTCATCGAGACCCTCTTTGCATCTCCATTACGACAGGTGATTCTCATGCCAATCAATCGATCAGTCGGACAATTGCTGAAAGTCAAAAAACAGTCTCCTCAGGCACCCTCCCGGCCAATGTTTACCTTTCTCTGAGGAGCCCACAGTCCATGGAGAAAAAATAAAATCATAATTCACCCATCCAGGCAAGAAAGTTCTTTTCTTTACTTGTTGAATTTAATAGTTATAAGAAACGTTATCAACGGTGACTCTGTGTTCCCAAACACCCAACAAGGGGTATAAGTACCATGGTGTTATATCTAACAACATAATTTCAATGGACATTCCTCGATTTCTTGTTTTTTATTACAGAAGTTAAGAGTAAGGTACTAAACGACGACTCACCCGCCAATTACATACAGGAGCGAATATTGAAACCTACAGATATCGACAATTCAGAATATTTTCACAAGGTTATAGATTGTCAATTTGCCTGTCCATCTCACACTCCAGTGCCAGAATATATACGTTTAATACGCCATGGCAAATATGACGAGGCGTTTGAGATCAACTGGCAGTCTAATGTCTTTCCCGGTATCCTGGGAAGAATCTGCGACAGACCCTGTGAACCCGCCTGCAGACGCACACGAGTCGAGGAAACTCCAGTGGCCATCTGCAGATTAAAAAGGGTTGCAGCCGACAACAAAAGTCCGGGTACCAATTTTACTCCAAAAATAACAGTGCCGAAAAATGGTAAAAAAATCGGACTGATTGGCGGAGGCCCCGCCTCGCTTACCGTCGCTCGTGACTTGCTTACACTCGGTTACGACATAGACTTATACGACGACCAGTCAAAGGCTGGTGGTTTCATCCGCACCCAGGTTCCCTCCTTTCGCCTCCCGGAAAAAGTCCTCAACGAAGAAGTTGATAGAATTCTTGATATGGGTGTGAACACTCTATTTGATACCTATATAGACAACTTGAAAGAAGTTGCTGACAAGGGATATGATGCCGTATTTATTGGCACCGGAGCCCCCAGAGGTCGTGACCTTCCTGATCTGCCGGGACGCCTCGAGGGAGATAATTCCATATTTATTGGTATCGAATGGCTCGCCGGAGTTCTTTACAGACACACGACAAAGGTTCCCCCAAAGGTAATCGTATTGGGGGGTGGCAATACTGCCATGGATTGCTGCCGGACAGCAAGAAGGCTCGGTGGAGAGGATGTTCAGGTAATTGTCCGGAGTCCACGCAGCGACATGAAGGCTTCACCCTGGGAAATAGAAGATGCGGAGGAAGAAGGTATTCCTGTTATCGACAATCACTCTCCTCTTGAGTTTGTCGTCAAGGACGACAAACTGGTCGGTATGCATTTTGAGAAAATGGTTGCCACATATGATGACCAGGGCCGAAGAACCCTCACCCCCTCTGACGATCTCCCAGTATTTATAGCATGTGACCAAGTTCTCCTGGCTGTCGGTCAACAAAACGCATTCCCCTGGATCAAGAGTGACAGCGGTATTGAAATGGATGAAAGAGGTATGCCGATCGTTGACACAACCACTCATCAGTCCACAGTTGCAAATATCTTTTTCGGCGGAGATGCTGCCTTTGGTCCGCAAAATGTTATTACGGCCGTTGCCCACGGCCACGAAGCAGCAATCTCCATAGACCTGTTTTGTCAAGGTAAAGATCTCAACGACAGGCCGGCACCTTTAACAAGCCTTGCCAGTCAAAAACTGGACATGCATGACTGGCTGTACGACAGCGATGTATCAGAACATCACCGTTCTCCGGTGCCCACAATGGACAGAGTAAAATCCTTAAAAGATCGCCTCCTGGAAGTTGAACTTGGTTATGGAAGGAAAACCGGACGCAAAGAGTCCATGCGCTGTTTAAACTGTGACATACAAACAGTATTTGACTATTCAACCTGCATTGAATGTGATGCCTGTGTGGATGTTTGCCCTGTGTCATGTATAAATTTCACCGAAAACGGTGATGAAAAAGATCTCCGTGAGCGCCTCCTTGCCCCGGCAGACAACCAGGAGCAGTCTCTCTATGTCTCTCCAGTACTGCCGACCGGTCGAGTGATGATCAAAGATGAAAATGTTTGCCTGCACTGCGGACTTTGCGCTGAGAGATGCCCGACCTCCTCCTGGGAGATGATTAAATACACCTATAACTCTGCACTGGCTGGTCAAAAATGAACAAGATAGAACGAATAAACGATTTTGTAATTCGCTTTTCCAATATAAACGGCTCAGGTTCTGCCAGTGCCAACAACCTCTTCGCCAAAGCAGTCTTCCGCCTCGGTGTCCCGGTGAGCCCAAAAAATATCTTCCCGTCAAATATTCAGGGATTGCCCACATGGTATGAAGTGCGAGTGAATGAGTCCGGTTTTTTAGGAAGAAGAGGAGGTATAGATATTGCAGTTGCCGTCAACGGCCAAACTCTTTTTTCAGATTACCAGGATGTCCTGCCTGGCGGATATTTTCTTTTTGACTCAACCAAGGAACTTCCAGAAAACTTCCAGCGCAACGATGTAAACGTCATTGGTATCCCCCTCACCGCCCTTTGCAATGAAGCATTCAGCAACCCGAAACTGCGGCAGCTGTTAAAAAATATTATCTATGTCGGCGCGCTCTCCTACCTGCTCGATCTTGAGTTCTCCGTACTCACAGATTCAATAAAGATGCAGTTCAAGAAAAAGCCAAAACTTGCGGAGCCCAACATACAGGCCTTGGATATAGGTTTTTCCTATGCACGTGACCATTACCCGGACATGTGTAAACTCTCAGTCAGAAAAAGTACCAAGCTGGGTACCGACATTATGATGGATGGCAACAGCGCCTTCGCGCTGGGCGCTGTTTATGCCGGTGCCACCGTTGTCGGCTGGTATCCTATAACACCTTCCACCTCAGTTATTGAGGCCTTTGAGAGATATGCCAATAGGTACAGGATTGAAGAGGAAACAGGAAGAAAGAAGGTGGCAATCATTCAGGCGGAAGACGAGCTCGCAGCTATAGGTATCGCCATCGGTGCCAACTGGAATGGCGCAAGAGCTTTTACCGCTACTTCCGGGCCCGGCATCTCACTGATGAGCGAAATGCTTGGTCTCGCCTATTTTGCAGAAATCCCTGTTGTCCTGGTAGATGTCCAGCGTACAGGGCCATCAACCGGGATGCCAACCAGAACACAGCAATCAGATCTGCTCGCCTGTGCCTATGCTTCCCATGGTGATACTAAAAATGTTCTCCTCATCCCCTGTGACCCGAAAGAATGCTTTGCATTTGGAGCTGATGCCTTTGATCTGGCTGAAAGGCTGCAGACCCCTATCATCGTCATGAGCGATCTGGATCTCGGAATGAACGACCATATCTCAGCTCCTTTGGAATGGGATGAGAATCGAAAGTATGACCGGGGGAAAGTGCTTGGAGCCGATGATCTCGAACAGATGAAGGAAAAATGGGGCCGCTACCTCGATGTTTATGGTGATGGAATCTGCTATCGAACTATTCCAGGCAGCCATCCGACCAAGGGCGCATATTTCACCCGGGGCACATCCCATAATCAGTATGCTGCCTATACCGAAGAGAGCAGCGATTATGAAGCAAATATGAAACGGCTGCTGGTTAAGTGGGAAACAGCCCGCAGTTTAATACCCGCGCCAAAGATAAAAATCAGAGATCCGGAATATAAGATTGGACTCATTTTTTACGGAACATCAACCCACTCCACCTATGAAGCTGTCAGTAGATTCTCTCAGGAGGGTGTTAAATTAAACAGTCTGCGTGTACGAGCCTTCCCCTTTCAGGACGAGGTTGTTGAATTTGTTGACCGGCACGAAGTTGTTTTTGTGATTGAACAGAACCGGGACGGTCAACTGCGTACCATGCTGACAAGCGAATGTGGGATTGACCCGAAGAAACTTCAATCCATCCTCAACATTGACGGATTGCCGATAACTGCAAATTTCATTACCAATAGTATTCGTAACAGCCGATTTATAACGCCAACACAATCACTTCAAAACCAGGCAATGACGGGAGGTAAGTCATGAGCCACGAACGCCCCGCTTTCCGCCATCCAAAACAACCTAAAAACGATCGTGGCTATACCCGCAGAGATTATGAAGGAGCCGTTTCCACGCTCTGTGCCGGTTGCGGACACGATTCTGCCACTAACGCAATCATACAGGCCTGTTTCGAGCTGAACATAGAGCCCCACAGGGTGATCAAAATGTCTGGAATAGGCTGTTCCTCAAAAACCCCCGCCTACTTCCTGTCCAAATCCCATGGTTTCAATACTGTTCATGGAAGGATGCCCTCCATTGCAACCGGTGCAAACATGGCCAACCGGGATCTGCTCTACATTGGAATTTCAGGAGATGGAGATACCGCCTCAATAGGTATGGGCCAGTTCGCCCACGCGTTGCGACGCAATCTCAACCTCAACTATGTATGTATGAACAACGGTTGCTACGGGCTGACCAAAGGACAGGATTCTGCAACCACAGATTTTGGTTCTGCCGGCAAAAAAGGCGTCCCCAACCCGTATGAATCCATCGATCTCTGTGAACTTGCCATAGAACTGGGAGCGAGTTTTGTAGCAAGAGGATTCTCAGGCGACAAACAGCAACTGGTCCCCCTGTTGAAGACGGCTATGGCTCATAACGGACTTGCCTTTGTCGATGTTATCTCTCCCTGTGTTACTTTCAACAATACCTCCAGTTCAACGAAGAGTTACCAGTACGTCCGTGAGCATATCGAGGCGACCAACACTTTTGATTTTGTTCCCCTGCAGCAGGAAATATTGACCCACTACGAGGAGGGCACAAGTCAGGAGGTGACGATGCATGATGGCAGCCTCATCCATCTCCATAAAGCCGATTCCAGTAAAGATGTCACCAACCGGCTAAAAGCCGTAAATAACCTTGAAACAGAAAAAGAAAAAGGGAGATTGCTCACAGGGATCCTCTACATCAACCCTGAAATTAAAGAAACCCATGACATCATCAACTCCACACTGCGTCCACTCAACACTCTAACCAAAGAAGATCTCTGCCCCGGCAATGATGTACTGGCTGGAATAAATGCGGCAATGAGATAGAGACTCTAATGGACTGCAGATCTGAGGCACCACAGTGCTTGACATTTTCAAACTGATACTCACCTCCCGAGTCTATGAAGCGGCAATCGAGACGCCTCTGGAGAAAGCAACGGTCCTCTCAAAAAAAACGAACAATCAAATATTTCTGAAAAGAGAAGACCAGCAACCCGTCTTTTCCTTCAAAATCCGAGGGGCATATAACAAAATCGCCCATCTCAGCATGGAGGAGCGGGCCAGGGGTGTGATAACCGCCTCTGCCGGAAATCATGCTCAGGGGGTTGCGTATGCGGCCCAAAAACTCGGAGTACAATCTCTTATTGTAATGCCGGAGACAACACCTGGAATCAAGGTGGATGCGGTAAAGAATTACGGCAGCAAGGTGATCCTGAGAGGCAACAACTACTCAGAAGCGGCTGATTATATGCAGTCTCTTATCAAAGAGACAAAAATGGTGTTTGTCCATCCCTTTGACGATAAACTGGTTATTGCCGGACAAGGCACGGTAGCCGACGAGTTGCTGCGCCAGAACCCCGGCAGACTCGATGCTGTATTCGTCCCAATCGGGGGCGGCGGCCTCATCAGCGGCATGGCTGCATATATAAAGACCTTGCGGCCGGAGATTAAGGTAATCGGAGTTGAACCGGCAGACAGTGACGGCATGTACCAGTCTCTTGCCGCCGGCAGAAAAGTCAGTCTTAAGTCCGTTGGTATCTTTGCCGACGGAGCTGCTGTTCGTGATATCGGCGAACTCACCTTTGATCTTTGCAGCCAGTTTGTTGACAGTATCATTCGGGTTACAACAGATGAGATATGCGGTGGGATCAAGGCGATCTATCAGGCAACCAGAAGCATAGTTGAACCGGCAGGCGGCCTGGCTGTTGCTGGTCTTTTAAAATATATCCACGATTCCGAATGCAGGAATAATACTCTGGTAGCCGTTAACTCAGGCGCCAATATGAACTTTGAAAGGTTGCGATACGTCGCAGAGAGGACTCTCATTGGTGAAAAGCAGGAAGCTCTTTTTGCAGTTACCATCCCGGAGAAACCGGGCAGCCTGAAAGCATTCTGCAGGGATGTTGTCGGGACTCGAAATATCACAGAATTCAACTACCGCCTGTCGACACGGAAACAGGCACACATCTTCGTCGGAATTTCAATTCAAAACAGAGAAGAACGGTTCAGCTTTAGTGATTTACTCACTCGATCGGGGTATAAAAACCTGGATATCACTGACAACGATCTTGCCAAAACCCACATCCGTTATATGGTCGGAGGACGCTCGGAGACAGTAGTCAACGAACGTATATTCCGTTTCTGGTTTCCTGAAACGCCGAAAGCATTAGCCCGCTTTCTTGATGCTACACGCGGGTATCACAACATTTCACTCTTTCACTACAGAATGCAGGGCGGTGATTTCGGCAGAGTATTGATTGGCCTGGAAGTCCCGGAAGGTTCCGACTCCGGGCTCAAAGATCGGCTGAACAACCTTGGCTATCGGTATCAGGAAGAAACGGGTAATCCGGTCTACGAGCTTTTTTTATAGATTTAATGAGCTGTCGCACCACAATGATGTAGTGGAGCTAACGAAATATCTGATAAAAAAGGCGAAAATGATCTGCAATTGTCCCCCTGTTACCAGTTATTCGTAGAACTCTGATGCAAAAACGAGTAACAATCATTTTCGCATCGACTGATGGTCGCTGATCTACTCTTTAAAAAAATGCATATCATGCTTTTTGTATAGAAAGAACAAATATTGACTTTAGGAGAAATACATTGAAAAAGAAACTTTCTCGTTTTGACCTGCAAAAGATGAAAGACGACAGCCAAAACGTTGTCTGGGTCACCGCCTACGACTACATCACCGCCCAGCTGGCTGAAGAAGCAGGCATGGACATGCTCCTGGTTGGGGACAGTCTCGGAATGGCGGTATACGGATATTCTGGTACAGTGCCCGTCACCATGGAGCAGTGCATATATCACACGGAAGCCGTGCGACGCGCCGCGCCCAATACTTTTATCATAGGCGACATGCCTTTCGGCTCTTATCAGACGGGTGCATCTGATGCGTGTAAAAATGCAATCCGCTTTCACAAAGAGGCCGGGGTTGACTGCATTAAACTGGAGGGTGGAACCCGTGTAGCATCGATCATTCAAGCCATCAGCGATGGCGGCATGCTGGTGATGGGCCACATCGGACTCACACCCCAGAGCGCGGGTGCCTTAGGTGGGTTTCGTGCCCAGGGACGAACTGCGGAAAGTGCGAAAGCTATCATCGAAGACGCCAAAGCGGTCTATGAAGCCGGCGCCTTTTCTCTGCTCGTCGAAGGGGTACCCCCGGAGGTAACCCGGTTAATCTGCGAAGCCCTGCCCATCCCGGTTTATGGCATTGGCGCAGGAGATTGCGACGGCCAGGTCATGATCTGTTCCGACATCCTCGGGCTCTTCCAGGCGTTCACGCCAAAATTCGTTAAACGCTATGGCAACGTCGCAGACGAGTATCGCAAAGTTTTCGCGACGTATATCGACGAAGTACGAAATGGCGTATTCCCCGCAGAGGAGCACGTCTACAAAATGATAGACGGTGAAGCAGCCAAACTTCGAGATAAATGATTACATCGAAGGATGGCAAAAAGGAAGAGCATCATGACGGACAGACATTTTGAACTGAAAATAGGAAAAGGGACAACAGCCTTCTCCATCCCGGAGGAACAGCTTCTCTACGAACTCGTCGGGAAAAAGCACACTCCCCCTGAGGATTTGGCTTTTGCCTATCGATATGCTCTGGCCCATCCCATCGACAGTCCTCCGCTGGGTGAAATTGTCAAACCGGGAGAACCTGTTGCCATTGCGGTCAGCGACATTACCCGTGTCTGGCAGCATAATGAGTTGACTTTGCCAATTCTGGTAGATAGCCTCAATGATGCCGGTGTTGCTGACAAAGACATAACAATCATTATCGCCGTTGGGGCTCATCGTCTGAATACTGCGGAAGAGATGGTGGAGCTGTGTACAGAAGCAATCTGCAATCGTGTTAGAGTGGTCAATCATGACTGCCGGGACTCTGACAACATGGTCTATTACGGAAAGACCAGCCGGGGCACGGAGGTTTCTCTTAATCGCATTGTGGCCGAGGCAGATCGGGTCATACTGACGGGAGGAGTCATCTATCATTACATGGTGGGCTATGGCGGTGGACGAAAAAGTATCCTGCCTGGTGTGTCGTCACTTAAAACTATCCAGCAAAGCCACATGTGGGCCATGGAAAAGAATCTTGGAGACGGTTCAAGCCCATTGGCTGCCAATATGAAAACTGATGGGAATCCGGCCCATGAAGATATGATGGAGGCGGCAGCATTTCTCAAAGCCGACTTCATCGTCAATGTAGTTCCAAATCTGGATGGTGACATTACCGGTATCTTTACGGGTAACTGGATCTCCGCATGGCGGCGGGCCACACAGCTGGTCGACGAAATATTCGGGGTAACGATTGAAGAACAGGCTGATATCGTCATCGCCTCTGCAGGTGGCTACCCGAAAGATATCAATCTCTACCAGTCCCAGAAGACCATCGACAATGCGGTCTACGCCATGAAACCTGGCGGTGTTTCCATCGTCCTTGCGGAATGTCCGGATATTAAAGATCCCAGTGAATTTTTTGACTGGTTCAATTACCCCACCGCCTTTGAAACTGAAAAGGCTGTGCGAGAAAATTTTCTCATTTCAGGATGGGTAGCAGTTCGGCAATTAGAGTACGCCAATCAAGGGTATATAATCCTGGTTACTCAGGAAAAGAACATAGAAATAGCCAAAAATGCAGGTGTTCAGGGAGTTGCCACCATGGAAGAGGCCCTGGCAATAGCATATGAGAAATGTGGCAGTAATTCCCCTAAAATTACCGTAATGCCACAAGGTGCCAATACATTTCCTATCCTTAAAATGTAAAGGATCTAAACGGGAAAAGTAGAGGCAAACACGTAGTATTATTTTTCAATCCAAGGAGACAGTTATGCAAAGGAAGTTGTTGACAGTTTTGATTTTTTCACTCTTCACAGCCCTGGTAGCTGCACCGGCAGCTTACACCAAAACTACCCTGAAACTCGGTACCTCAACCCAGCCAACCCATATCTACAATCAGGCTGCAGATTATTTTGCAAAAATCGTAGCAGAAAAAACAGGTGGCGATATTGAAGTACAGGTGTTTCCTGCTGCCCAGCTCGGTTCCGAGCGCGATATGGTTGAGGGATTGCAGCTTGGATCCCTGGAAATGACGCTGACTTCCACTGGCCCTATGGGTGGGTTCGTCCCCCAGGTAAAACTGTTCAACCTGCCATTTCTTTTTAAAGATCGTGAGTCCTGCTACCGTGTACTGGACGGTGAAATTGGCACTCAGATTGCCGATCGGTTTGTCAAAGTAGGTATTCGCTCTCTCGGATGGTTTGAGAACGGATTTCGCAACATCACCAATTCAAAGCGTGCAGTCAACAGTCCAGACGACATGAAAGGCGTTAAGATCCGCGTAATGGAAGACGACGTTTTTATCCTCACCATGAAGGCAATGGGCGCCAGTCCTCTCCCCATGGCCTTTGGTGAACTTTACACAGCACTTGAGCAAAAAACCGTCGACGCCCAGGAGAACCCACTGGCCGTAATACATTCCTCCAGATTCTTTGAAGTCCAGAAATATCTTGCAATGACAGGTCATTTCTACTCTCCCGCTGTCCTGCTGATCAGCGAGATGAGCTGGAAGAGCCTGAGCCCCGAAAATCAAAAAATCGTCGCTGACGCTGCCGCCCAGGCACGTGACTACGAACGCGGCCTTTCACTCAAGGCTGATCAGGAGCTTGAGGCAGCGTGTGAGAAAGAAGGGATGACAATCACCCATCCGGACAAGGCACCATTTGCCAAAGCCGTCGCTTCCGTCTACACCAACCCGTCGGTCATCAAGGCCATCGGTGGCGGTAATGCAGAAGAAGGCCAGAAGCTGATTGATGCGGCTATCGCTGCTGCAAAATAGCAGCAAAGTTGGGCTTTGCCCGCAACCAGGGCTTATAGGCTGAAGGCTGTCAGGAAAAGTAGAAGAATCTCCCTCTGACAGCCTGCAGTCTGTCCAACCTCTTGGTTTAACAGAATGAATTTGCAACGATTTTCATTTTAAAGATAAGAAAAAATCCATAAAGCACAAAAGGCAGGCTGCCGTGTTTTTTAAAACTCTATTTGAAGTCATGGACCGTTGTATCAACTGGTTTCTGGCCATGTTGATGGCGGGAATGGTAGCCATCGTCTCAGCCCAGGTGTGGTACCGTTTCATTCTAAACGATCCCTTGTCCTGGTCTGAGGAGGCGGCGCGCTACCTGTTTGTCTGGATCTCCTTTATGGGAGCTGCTGCAGGTGTTCGTTACCAGGTGCATCTGGGGATAGACCTAATGGAAAAAATACTGCCTGCAGGCAGTTATCGACTGGTTGTGATAATTGTCAACCTGATCATACAGGTTTTTCTTCTGATGATCATTTACTGGGGCTTTAAGATCCTTGGAGTTATTCAATTTCAGGAATCCCCCTCCATGCACATCTCCATGCGTTATCCCTATATGGCTGTACCTATGGGCTCCATCTTCATGCTCATCAACTCTTTGCGCATAACCGTGGCCGCCCTGCAAAACCGTACAATGGACAGGGAGGTTCGGGTATGACAACCATTCTCTTTGTATCCCTGCTTATCTGCTTCACACTGGGAGTCCCCATCGCCTTCTCCCTCGGAGTAGCTTCTGTTGCAACCCTGCAATTCGGTTCCGAACTACCACTCACTCTCGCTGCCCAGCGGCTCTTTACAGGGACCGACTCCTTTCCTCTGATGGCTATTCCCTTTTTCATGCTGGCCGGTGAATTGATGGAGTCGGGAGGCATAAGCCGACGTCTTTTTAATTTTGCCCATGCCCTGGTCGGGTTCATCACCGGTGGACTGGCCATGGTTTCAGTGGTGGCAGCCATGTTTTTTGCTGGTATTTCTGGAGCAGCAGCAGCTGATACAGCAGCTGTGGGAGCAGTATCGATTCCCGCCATGATCCGCAAAGGATATGATAAAGGTTTTGCGGCCGCAGTACAGGCCGCCGGCGGATCCATCGGCGTCATAATTCCCCCCTCTATTCCCATGATTATCTACGGTGTCGTTGGAGGGGTGTCTATCGGCAAAATGTTTTTAGGAGGTTTTATCCCCGGAGCATTGATTGGAGGAGGCCTCATGGCTGCCAGCTATTTTCTTGCAAAACGAGCTGGTTACGAACGTGACCCTTTTCTTGGCGTGAAAGCCATTGGACGAACCTTTCTTGGAGCTTTCTGGGCGCTCCTTATGCCTTTGATCATTCTGGGCGGGATTCTTGGCGGCATTTTCACCCCCACAGAAGCAGCCGTTGTGGCTGTGGTATATGGGGCCATTGTCGGCTTTGGAATCTACCGCGAGCTCAAGATCAAGGACCTCCCCCGACTTTTCGCCAAGGCTGCTATCTCCACATCGACTGTGATGCTGCTCATCGCCACCGCGAGTATCTTTGGATGGATTTTAACGGCAGAACAGGTACCTCAAAATGTTGCAGCCTACCTGGTCAGCCTGACTACCTCACCGGCAGTGCTCTATGCATTAATTTTGATATGCCTGCTTGTAATAGGCACCTTCATGGAGACTTCAGCTTCACTGATCATCCTTACCCCTGTGTTTCTGCCCGTTATCAAACAGTTCGGTATAGACCCGGTTCATTTCGGGGTGGTCATGGTTACGGCTCTTGCCATCGGCATGCTTACTCCGCCACTGGGCATCTGCCTGTTCATTTCATGCAATATCGCTAAAATTCAGCTCTCTGAGATCATCAAATTTATCTCACCATTTCTGATTGTCATGATTGGGATACTTGCACTGATGACATACGTACCTGATATTGTTATGCTTGTCCCCAACCTGTTCGGAGATTGAAATCCATGCCCAGCGTAACCATCCCTTTTAACGGCAAGCCACTCACCTTCTCGGTACCCGAACAGAACCTTATTGAAGTGCTTAGCCCTAAATCCTCCGAACCTCTAAGCGACCTGACGGGAGCTATAAATAATGCCCTGGATCATCCCATAGACCAGGCCCCACTGGGAGAATGGGTCAAGCCAGGTGACCGGGTGATTATCGTCAGCGATGACAATACTCGACTGACACCTTCTGATTGCATCATTCCGCCGCTGCTTGACCGGTTGAATAAAGCCGGAATCCCTGATGAGCAGATCAGTTGTATTATGGCCCTTGGCACCCATCGCTACATGACCGATCAGGAAATGATTGACAAGGTTGGCGATCAGGTGTTCCGGCGAATCCGGGTTTTCAACCATGAGTGGCAGAATCCTACCGCTCTGGTGGATCTGGGGACATCTGACCAGGGAACCTCGCTGCGAGTAAACCGCGCTGTGGTTGAGGCTGATATTGTGATCGGTATCGGCGCAGTCGTTCCTCATCATATCCCTGGGTTTTCAGGTTCATCAAAGATTATCCAACCGGGCGTGAGCGGGGCCAGCACAACAGCGGAAACGCATATGCTGTCTTGCAGTGGGGGGGGAGATTCTTTTCTTGGAATCGCCGACAACCCTGTACGCCGCGATATGGACGATATGGCGGATCGGGTGGGTATGCGTACAATATTTAATGTTGTAATGGACAGTCAGGGTGGTGTTGTTGGAGTATTTTACGGTGAGATGCGCAATGCATTCAATGCCGCCATTGAACTTGCAAGAGATATTTACGGGGTACCTTTTCGCGAGACGCCTGATATCGTTGTGGCCAACTCCTACCCTTGCGATCTGGACTTCTGGCAGTCACACAAATCTCTCTACCCTGCGCAGCTGATGGTTCGACCGGGTGGAACCATTATCGTCTGCACTCCCGCTCCGGAAGGTGTGAGCCCCGTGCACACTGAGCTGCTTGATTTTACAGCTTGGTCTTCGCAGAAAATTCAGACCGCTTACCGTGACGGAAGACTGAGAAATGGTGTCGCTGCGGCCCTCGCCACCGCCTGGGCCATGGCAAGAGAAAAAGCCTCGGTGATAATGTACTCACCAGGTATCCCGGCGGCAGACAAGATCCGCCTGGGCCATACTCATGCGGAAAGCATCGACGATGCCATTGACAAAGCCCTGAGACGTCATGGCTCCGAATCCCGTTTAAGTGTGTTGACTCACGCCCCTGACATGCTGCCCATTCCGGCCTCAGAAGCTGTACAGCATCTATGAACCGCAGACTGGACATCGCCATTATTGCAGACGACCTGACCGGTGCCGCCGATGCCGGAGTACAATTCTGTCCATATCTCGGGCCGATTTACATGACCGGAGGAGAACAATCAGGCCTGGATTCAATTGATATCCAATCGAGAGGAGTGACCGTATTCACCAATACTCGAAATATTCCCCCTGCGTCGGCAGCTGATACGGTTTATAGGGTGGCAAAAGTCCTCAAAAATCTGCATCCCGTTGTGGTCTATAAAAAAATCGATTCATGTCTGCGAGGCAATCTTGGCTCCGAACTAGACGCCTTGTCATCTGCTCTGCATGCAACTGCGAGCTTTGTGGCTCCGGCACTGCCGGAGCAGGGACGTACAACTGTAAACGATTGTCACCTGATCAACGGAATACCAATTAATGAAACCGAAATTGGCAGGGATCCTCTGAGCCCGGTAAACGAATTCCGGCTCTCTGTGCTGCTCTCTACCCAGAGTCAGATGTCGATCGGTCATGTTCACCTCAGCTATCTCGAAAAGGGAATAGATGCACTTTTTGAGCAGGTAAAAAAACTGCTCGAAAAAGGCTGCAGACATATTGTCTTTGATGCAAAGGAAACCAACCATCTGGATGACATCGCCTCTCTTGCTCGCAGTCGATTTGAGAATATCCTGCTGGTCGGATCCGCTGGATTAGCCCGCAGTCTGGCACAGGGCATTGTCCCAGAAGCAACCTCAGAGAGGCCGGAAGACCGGCCGCGATTAAAAAAATGGCTGTTTGTCTGCGGCTCTGCGTCGCAGGTCCTGGCTGGGCAGGTT
The DNA here is from genome assembly GCA_964196355.1 of uncultured Myxococcota bacterium. Taxonomy (GTDB): domain Bacteria; phylum Desulfobacterota; class Desulfobulbia; order Desulfobulbales; family Desulfocapsaceae; genus Desulfomarina. Next base: position 6,095 of record CAXMTO010000339.1, on the reverse strand, counting down.
GGCATACTGGCGCAATCGACCGGCTGGTCGCTGATGAGTGTAGATCCGAATGTTCTGGCGACTGACAAAACATCAACAGAGCGTACGTCTCTTTTATCAAAGCTGATTGCGTCCTGGCACACCGGCAGCCTTATTATGAGTATCGCGTCCAGCCCTGACGCCGGATCGATAGAAAGCCCTGACCGGGTAGTGAAAGAACTGGCCCATGTGGTCTCCTCCTTACTGTCTTCGGCTGCTCCTGATGGTCTCTTCCTTTCAGGTGGCGACACCGCAGAAAAAGTAATGCAGAAAATAAACGGTTCAGCTATCCTCCTCTGTGAAGAAATTCTACCTGGCTTAATGCGCGGCAAAATTGCCGGAGGTCCTTTCCAGGGTTTGCCCGTTTTCACAAAACCCGGCGCTTTTGGCCAACCGGACACATTAATTCAACTAATAGATGCTCTGCCCCAAGGTGAATAGGCTATAGACTGTCGAACGTCAGGGAATAAGGAATTTAAGAGTAAGGTACTAAGGTACATGAAGCACGAAAATTAAACCCGATGTCATCGTAAAACTAAGATATTTGTAGAGGAATACACAGTAATGACAACTACTCCTAAACGGCCTATACTGGGCATCACCATTGGCGATCCAGGCGGTGTCGGTCCTGAGGTCTGCGCCAAAGCTCTGAACGAACCGGATATTTACACCATTTGCCGTCCTCTCGTCATTGGTGACGCGACAATCATGGCCAATGCGGTATCTTTTTGTAACCTGAATCTGAATATCAACGTCTGTCAGGAAGCAGCCGATGGCAGGTTCATCCCCGGTACCCTGGATGTACTGGATCTGGGCAATTTACCTCTGGCCGAATTACAACACAAAACTGTTACAGCCGCCCAGGGGAAGGCCTCTTTTGAGTATATCGACAGGGCCATTACACTGGCACTGGAGAAAAAAATTGATGGTACCGTCACCGCACCCATCAACAAGGCTGCTATCAACGCCGGAGGGTTCCACTACGCCGGGCACACAGAGATCTATGGCGACAAAACAGGGACAGCTGATTTTGCCATGATGCTCGCCGATGACAACTTTCGCGTAACACATGTTTCAACCCATGTTTCTCTGCGGCAAGCCTGTGACCGGGTTAAGACGAAGCGGGTTTTGAAGGTAATCCAACTAACGGACCTCACGCTCAAAAAACTTAATATCGAAAATCCCCGAATAGCTGTTGCCGGCTTAAACCCCCATTGTGGAGAGGGCGGTTTGTTTGGTGACGAGGATGAAAACGAAATTGCCCCCGCTGTTGAAGCTGCACGGGCCTTGGGTATATTGGCGGAGGGACCGTTACCGGCAGACACCGTTTTTTCCAAAATGAAAGGCGGCATGTATGATGTTGTCGTAGTCATGTACCACGATCAAGGCCATATCCCAGCCAAGTTGGTCGGTTTTCAATTCGATAACGAAACCGATACCTGGGGACAGATGGCGGGGGTCAACGTAACGATTGGACTTCCCATTATCCGCACCTCGGTAGACCATGGGACAGCTTTTGACAAAGCGGGAGAAGGTCGTGCCAACCCGCAATCGATGATCGAAGCGATCAAACTGGGCGCCCAGCTGTCACAGAGCACTCCCCTTTAAAAACCAGGGATCCCTTCCACCAGTGAGAATCTCAACTCCACTCCCGGTTACAAGGACAGTGTGTTCAAACTGCGCACTCAGTGCAAGATCGACTGTAACTGCCGTCCAATTATCAGACCACATTACACTGTCAGGGCTCCCACAATTGATCATTGGTTCTATGGTGAAGGTCATCCCCTCTTCCATAACGGCCTTGTTCGCCGGTTCATAAAAATGAGCAATATATGGGGTCATATGGAAGGTTCCACCGATACCATGCCCGGTAAACTGACGGACGACACTATACCCGTGTTTACTGGCGTGACCTTCAATAACCCGCCCGATCTCATTGATCCGCTGACCTGGCCGGACGACATCGATCCCTTTCATCAAACACTCCCAGGTGGCCTGCACCAGAGAACGAGCCTCCATACTTACCTCACCGACCAGAACTGTCTCAGAGCAATCACCATGCATGCCATCGATGTAAACAGTCACATCGCAGTTAACAATATCACCACTCTTCAGTTGCCTGCTGTCAGGGATGCCATGCACCACCACTTCATTAATAGATGTGCAGATCGACTTAGGAAATCCCATATAATTCAGGGGGCTTGGATACGCTCCATATGATATTGCTGTAAGATGAGCAATTTCATCAAGTGCTTCGGTGGTGATACCCGGCTCAACCGCCTCGAGTACAGTATCCAGCACCTTCCTTGCCACACTGCCGGCCTTTCGCATCCGACTGATCTGGTCTCCAGTCTCTTTCCTGCATGACGTCCCGCGCTCGCCAACTCTCCCCGTTATTGCATATTCAGGGAAAACAATAGTATCGGGAACCAGCCGCAGCGGACTTACCTTACCTGCGGTAACAGTTGCTTTCCGACCCAATTTTTCGGTAGTTCCCGGAGGAGTTGTCTCTCCTTTTTCGTCAGAGTGTAAATGACATTTCTTATATTTCTTCCCACTGTTACACCAGCAGGGTTCGTTCCTTTTCGGCAGCTTCATAACCATCACTCTTTTCACTTAGTACCCTAGAAATCACTGCTGTTTCCTCCTGTCTCTTGTAGGACTGTGAGAAAAATAGCAGATAATAATTTCGTCAATGTACCTGTCCCGACTGTTTTCGTCTATCCGGTTTATACGATATTCTCATGCACCCGAGGTTAGTCTTAACACAGCACCCCCCCTGTAATGCAACAGAACACTCTGGTTGTCAAATAGTATTCGTTTGACCAGGTAGACTTTGAAAATTCCGGACTCGCTTCAGTGCCTTTTTGCAGGGCATAGTCATCTTCAAGAATTTTTTTCTCTCTTATAAACGGAGAAAAGGATCCTTGGGTACCAACACCAGTTATTGCATTTCCATCCGCCACAATATAACAAGCTCTGATAAGAGGTCGAAAGAAACAACAGTGACAACATTTTTACGCCACAGAAAGGTTGGAAGATAGCTGAAAAGTATGTGCTCTTCCAAACAATATAGGGTAACGATAAGCAAGAAGGAGTGGGCTGTTAACAAAAACGAAACCAATATAATCAGTATAACCCTGTAATGAAATCAAATTTTCTCAAACGTCACCTATTGCAATCGCCAGCAAATGTTTTCTTAATCCTTACGATATTCTTTCTGGTTTTAACCAATGGATTCGCTGCTTACTCTTCAATAGAGGATACTCCATATAATAAAGCATTAGCACTCTACATTGCTGTTGTGGGGGAAGAGGCGGCTTCACAGGAAAAATGGGAACAAAAAATCCGCTCACTTCCATATACCAACCTCATTGTTTTCAGAGCATTTTGTACCCTTCCCAACATTACCATCCCCGAGGTTCACTCGACTGTATTGCGACTGCAAAAAGCTACAATTCGTTATGAAACTGCCACCTTGCTTGAATATTACTGTACTCAGCCGGGAGCAGACGCAACGTCAGCCTGGCGTTTTTTAGAAAAACTCCAGGATACATCTTTTGTCACAAGCAGCGTTCTTGGCAGCCTGACAAACGTTTCTGTACCTTCAGCACCTTTGCTCTTTCCCATTATAGATCAGGTCCAGCAACTTGAGGAAGAAGGGAAATGGGCAGCTAAGGCACTGTTTGAGATCAACAGCATCTCCTACTCCGGTCTATCTACGGGCCTCAACATTCTCCCCACCTTAACCCCCAGCCAGAAATGGGCGGTTGAACGTTTCTGCCAGATTACAGAAATGGACGAATCAAGAACACTTAAAGGTCTAAAGGAGATGCACAAGCTCTCTTTCGACAACAGCTGGAATAGCAGGTCCCTTTTTCTTACCCCGACAACCTCTCCAGAATCTGCTCTGCTCTGGCTTACCGAATTTTTCATACTCCCCGACAAAGACGAGGAAAGCATTTTTTTAAACCTTCCGAAAAAGAAAAAAACAGAGTTGCTTGCAGCATATGTCGGTGCATCCGAAAAACTCATCTGGCATACCAATAATCTGCATGATGTCACAAATGATTATGGCCAGGAGATAGGAGGCGGCAGGTTAAGAAAACTTTCTTATTCACAACTCCTTAACCTCTTCAAAAAACTGGATAAAAAATCTCAACATATCTATCAACAGAAAATGGATCAGGCTGTAGCAGCCAGAGATAAAGATGCCGCTATAAATGTTCTGCGCCTTGCTACTCAACGAGCACGCAAGGAGAGTGCACGAAACCTGACAAGCAGTAATATTTACATTCTCCTGGCCCAGGGAAACGACCTTTATGACTCTTCCTTTAGAGATATACTTGTGCCGGTACTGCAACAACGAATGACAGCTTCTTTCCAGAACGATCTGCTCACATTTCTACTCTCAACCGATCCTGACAACAGCTATTCGTCAAATTTTATCACAAACCTGGCCCAGAAAGGAAAGCTCACCCAGTTTTTTCCTAAAGAACTCGATAAACAGGAAGAGATTATTGATCTGGTTGCACGTTCGGCCTTTCAGGATCAGAACAGCCTTATTCTCTTTTCCGCTACTTTCACAAAATTGCTGCAGTTAATTGATCAAAAGGTGCGTTCTCACCTGATCAACTTAATGCTCAACACCATTGATAAAGACGACTCTGTGCTGTCGTCTCAATTGCAGGTAATACTGCAGCACTATGTCGAGCAACACAGAGCACTTCTCTCCCCGGGTGACAGAGTGAAGATTTCGTCCATGATACAGCAGAGAGGGAAAATAAATATTACGGCTTACAGACAAACGCCTTTTGCGGAATGGCTAAGAGATAATGCTCTGCAAAGCCTTTCCGTTTTCCAGCGAGACGACGATGGTATTAGTTCATATTTTTCGTATTGTCGAAATCTTATCAGGCAGGGATACCAGCCGTCCCTGTCAAAATATTACAAGCTTACTGAGTCAGGTCCTGAACAAAGAAAGGAGCTAGAAGCTATCCTGACAGCCTTAAAGCTCAAGCCGGAAAGCAACCTAAACCTGCTCTTTCGCATATCGACAAAAATGTCTATAGTGGTCGACTGGAAAAAGAAACTGAACGGAACAGAGATCAGCCATTCAATCTTTGTCTATCGGGACAAGGCTATGCAACAGGAACTCATTGCCCAGTTTCTTACATCCGGTCATGAGATGTTTGCCCAGCGGGGACATAGCTACTGGCGGTATGAACAACTCATTGCTCCATTTGAGGCTCTGTGGAAAACGGGAGTTCTTGATGCTGCGAAAATTTGGCAAAAACAACGTTTTCTGAGCATAGGTTCCTGCGGTGGAATCAAGGCATACCGACAGTTGAACGGACTTTTCCGTAATCAGGTAGATATTCTTGCAACTGTAGGAACAGGAAAATCATCAATAAACAACCCTTACAACATTGCGCTGCTTGAGATAATAGCTACTGGTCGACAGAAGCTTACCTGGGATGATGTTTCTGAAAGAACTGCTGCGATTTTTTCTAAACATCAGGGAGAAGAGTATCTGCGGCCAGGCTCTCTGCCCGCTATTCTGCATAAAATGATGTATACAGGCACATATCAATATGGCACTGATTAAACGTAGCGATTTGCAGGATCTCCTGGAAAAAAAAGAGATTGTACCAGATGCTCAGATCTATCTCTTTTTTGGTGAACGATATCTCTGCAATCAAGCGGCTGATAAACTGCAGCAAGTCCTTTTGCAGAAAACTTCCGGTGCAGTACACACAATTGACGGGGAGCGTGAAGACTTCGGCCAAACTCTCGCCAGGCTTGTCAGCTTCAGCCTGCTCCCGGGCCTGCAGATTTACCGCGTATCCGACAGCAGGATTTTTCATGCAAAGACCGTTTTATCGACAATATGGGATAAGGCAGTACAAGCTTATGAAGCTGGCAAGTCAGGGGTTGCAGAGCGCCACCTGCAATCGATCATGCAGGCGGCGAGCGTAAATTACGAAGGCACATCGCCACTCTCTGAGATGCATCCGAGCCAGTGGAAGACTAAATTCGGCTTTGAAAAACCCTCAATCTCTATTGACTGGGCAGAC
>CAXMTO010000338.1:0-24559 GCA_964196355.1 uncultured Myxococcota bacterium | reverse complement strand
CGATGATAAGAGCGTGGTCAAATGCCAGCTTTGGCAGATCCTGTTGATTGAACAGCGCTACCCGCTTTGCATCATCCCCTGCAACAGGTTGCCCTTCTGCAGCTCCTGTAAACACAGTTGAGGCAGTATGCTGCCTTTCGTCCCGGGATGGGTCTGAGTAGGTGCGAAATTGACGCAGATCGTTTACTTCCAGTCCGGTTTCCTCCTTTGCCTCTCTTTGTGCAGCAGTTTCAAAAGATTCACCATAGTCGACAAAACCACCCGGCAAGGCCCAGCCAAAAGGCGGATTTTTCCGCTCAATCAGGACAATTTTATCTTCTATCTCAATGATGATATCAACTGTTGGTACAGGGTTTCTGTAAACCTGGATTTCACCTTTGCAGTGTGGGCATTTCATCGACTTTCTCAGAGAGAAGGGGCTATCAGGTCCTGGATATCGGCCCAGTTCTCGACACTTTGCAGGTTGTGGCGATTTTGGTTCCACGGCTGGCTGAAAACAAGCGGGATAATGTCGGCACTGGCCAGTTGCATGCATGTTTCCGCTCTGTCATCAACAAAATATTTCAGTCCATGTTCGTGAATGTGTCGAACCTTATCATTGTGGTCTCCGGTGGCAATGACTTTTATGGCCTCTCTTGTCTCTGCGGGGAAGAAAACATCAATCCAGTCGAGTACGGGGGGCAGGAGCGGACGAGCTGTAATGACAGTGACGGTTGACTTTTGAGCGAGTAGGGTCAGTGTTTCCACTGCCCCTTTCATCGGTTTGAGCTCTGTCGCCAGGGAATTAGTGAGGATCTCCGTGAAAATTTTGTCCACCAGGTCGCGTGGAATAGGGATACAGTCTTCGAGTTCAAAATTGGTGATATCTTCACAGGTAAAGGAGCAGTACCCATATCTGGAACATGCAAGGCGGAGAAAAGTTTCGGCAGTATCTGCGATTACACCATCCAGATCAAAGCCTATTACGTCTGCTTGAATTATCATTATTTAAGGCAATCCTCTCGTTACTTGATAACGATTGCCTGTTCAATGATTGCAGCGTATTCGTATCCTGCACCAAAGTTTTTTTCTGCCGCCATAATCCCTTCGACTGTAATTTCTGAGTTGAGTTCAGGTTGTTCGGAGGTTGTCGCTACAATGTCATGCGTGTTTTGCATAGGATTGCCGGTGCCATCCTGCAGATGCACCCAGTTTCTTCCCATAATGTTGGCACTGACCTTGGTAACAACTCCGCGCAAACTGATTTTTTGGCCATTAAGTTTCTTTGCCTGGGTGAAAATCTCTTCAACGCTGTAACCGTTAGCAGCGGACGATTTGGTAACAGTGATTTCCTGAAACGGAGTTACAGCCCCTAAACTCCCTCCGGATGGTTCCATGGCTGGAGCAGGAGCAGCGACTTTTGAAGATTCTGATTTGACTGCTGCTGCAAACGAATCGTCGGCTGTCTTATCGTGAAACGGTGCATCCTTTTCTCCTGTAAGGCCCGGGGAAAAAATAATGCTGTCGAAGGTTCGGTTAAGAGTATTGCTGGAGAAGTTCTTCATGGCCATGCCAGGTTTGTAGGTGATTTTTTCTCCTTTAGCGACTGTACTCTCTGGAATTGCCACCCAGGTTTTACCCGCACCTGAATCTATCAACAAATATGTGTAACCAGCAGAATTCATGCTTTCAATAACCACTCCGCTGGTATCCTGGGCAAATGCAACGGTGCCAGTGGAGAAAACACCGGTAATGATGAGTAAAAAGAAAAAAGAGCTAATAACCCTGGCATACGATCGATTTTGCTGCATTGCGTGAACTCCATGTAGAGAGGAATAAGATATTATAATACAAATCGACTTTGACAACCTGCCACGTTAGTCATTTTCAATGAGAAAAGCAATATGCTCCAGTAGAGTGTGGGCCCAAATTTCGTATGCTGCATCGGTTATATGAACGCCATCATTTTGAAAAATTATTGCGTCACTTTTGAGAAATTTTGTGTGGGTATCAAGAAAACAGCAACCCGTCTGAGCTGTTATCGCTTCGATGTGAGTATTGAAGCTGGAAATAGTGTTATGCGGAAAGTGGGGAAGATTCATGGGGAACAGGCTGCTTACAAGAATTTCTGCAATGGGGTAGTTTTTTCGAAGTTGAATTACAATTTCCTTTAACGTATGAATAAATTTGTAATTATCAGAAAGCAGGTCGTTGGTGCCGATCATCACCATGATAATATCAACCATATCAGTTTGATCCTTAATATCTGGAAGCATGTCAAGGAGGTCGTCGGCAGTTGCACCGGGTAAACCAAAGTTTTCAACCTCGAATAAACTCATGCGTGGCTGCCATTCGAAATCTGCGATCAGTGAATCACCAAGGAGTAGGAGTTGTGTCATTGTATCAGGACTGTTGTTTATGAATAAAGGAAACAGCGCGAGCTGTTGTTCTCAAATACACAGTAAAATAAGTATGTTAAGTTGATTTAATATAAAAGGATTCTCGCGGAATAACGGAAATTTTGTATGCAAAAGTGTCAGCAGTTGAAAGGGAACCGCTTCAACAGAGCTACAATAACAGTATCATATGTCATACTCACAACCAAAGCTTTTTTCGATTGCAAGGAGCGTTTTCATCTGGCTCAGATGAGGCAGTGGTCCTCTCTTTTTACTTTAGAAACACCCGGTATTAAAGTTTGTGTCGAGGTTACACCATTCCATTGCCTGATGGTACTGAGGATAAACTCGGTAATCAGTTCTCCATCTGATGAAAGCAGGTCTCTTACCAATTTCACCTTGACTATAAGATCTATTGAACCGTGGACGGAATGAACTTCTTTCACCTGGTCAAGAGAGAGGAGTTTCTCAAAGATACGCGTCTCGTGCTTGCCTTCGACATTGAGGAGAATGAAGACAGTCATCTCCGGTCGCATTTCCGGATATTTCTTTTCCTTGTGTTTGGCCATCTCCTTCCGAAATTCTTCCATATCTTTTGGTATAAGCTGATCGACTCCTATCCCGTATTTCCGTTTTTTCCCCATTTCCCACTGGTGGATAGAAATGTACAGATAAAGGTCATCAACAGTTCTATCTGGAAAAGATCTGGCAAGATTACTCTCATCGATGATCATGGAAAGGGGCTTGTAGATTGTTGCATACCAGTCCCTTGCAGCCTCTTTATAACTTACCTCTTTAAGGGAGCGTTCTTTTACTAAAAAAGTCTGATGATCACTGATCTGTTTCTCCAGGTGATCAAATTGGCCAAGTTCTGTAAGATCGATGCGGTGCGTCAGTCCGGCTTTATCCCTGAACTCGGTTTTTTCTCTGTAGAGCATGTTCTCAAGAGTATTTTTCGAAGGCAGCAGCTCAAGAATACAAGAGCGAATGTCACTGTAGCCAAGTCTTTTAGCGGCCTGAAAGCGGTGGTGGCCATCGAGTATGAAAAAATCATCCTTGATCTGGTACAGTGAAATCGGAGGCATCTTTTTCCCAGCCTTCATTGCGGTGAGAATAGACTCCAGTCTTTCGTCCGTCCTGGTAGACTTGGTTTTAAATTGATTGTCAAAATCATGGTAGCGGCCGACGCTCCCGACAATTTTTTCCAGAGGCACCATAGAGGTACCCCGTTTGATAGATTCATAGGCCTCCTCTTTATCACGTCGAATATTGAAGCTGTGAGGATTTTCTTTGTCTGAATCTGTGTTACCGCCGTTGAATGCATTTTTCAGTGCCTGCAGCGGTTTAAATTTTGAGAATGAAGAACCCATAACAATTAATTACCTTGCTTGTATTGATAATTGTGACTCTCTCAGAATCATTTTCGAATAATTTGTGAATATGGCCATGAAGGAAATATGGCGGATAATATTTTTTGATAAGGCTGTTGAACCTTTTGAACCCTCTGTGGCAAAGGTCTTCCGCATCATTGATATAGCGGGGTGGTGCATGGGTAACTACAAGATCGGGACCTCCGTGTCGCCAGAGGGAAAATCGCATCCTGCCAATGAAACGACTCATCTCTTTTTCGGTATATTGATTTACGCCGCCGTTATACCACCTGCTGCCGGAAAACCCGATAATCTTCCTGTTTTTAAAAGTAACTATCTGTCTGTCAATATTACGGCAGCCAACAGGCGGAGCACTAGTGTAGCGAAGGTCATGGTTGCCAAGTATATAAAACAGTGGAACATTGTATCTGAAGAGCAGACTCTTAAGGTATTCAGGCGGGAGATCGCCGCAGGACAGGATGAGGTCGATATCTTTGAAAAGGGGGCCTCCTCCCACAGGTTCCAGCAATTTTTCAGTGATTCTGTCCGCAACTATAAGAATTTTCACGTTTTATTGATATTGTTAAAGGGTGTGATGTCGAAAAAAGAGCACTTCAACATAGGCAGATTGATTGTTTTAGTCCGCATGCCTCATCACTCGAAGTCTACGCTTATCGGAGGTAGTCGTGTAGGCGAGGATCGAGACAGTAAGCCATAATTGCTGATGATTATTGTTTCGGCGACGCTGCTTACGCGGTTTGATCGACTGACTTCTGGCGTCAACAATGTACCACTATAGTCCTTCAATGGTCTTACCGCTACCCCCGGAAAACGACAGAGTGTGTAGAGAAAATTCCCTGCTGCACCGCGCGCAGTTAACGGGCCTGGAGTACAACGATTCCAAAGGGCTGTACCTCTATTGCCTTATCGGCTGGGATAATCATACCCGATTCGGTGAAGTCTCCCGGGGGAGGAGCAGCAGTGTCGATTATGCGATGCCAGTGGACTGATTTTTCGTCTGATGGGACAGATGGTGGTGTAAAGTGTAACGATTCTGACGTATTGCCGTTGAGCATTATGAAAAAATCACTGTCCTTCTGATCTTCACAATCCCCACAGAGCAGAAAGGCAAGACCGTGACAATCTGGATTCCAATTCTGTTCGCCGGGTTTAAGGTACTGCCAGGTAATTCCTCCGGGACTATTTTCCTGGTTATGGAGGTTGGTGCTGCTGAAAAACTGATCCCTTCTAAACACCTTGTGGGATTTTCTCAGTTGTATGCATTTTTGGAAAAAATGGAGATAATCGTGATGAGTGTCAAGGAAAGACCAGTCCAGCCAGCTTGTCTCATTATCCTGACACCAGCTGTTGTTGTTGCCCTTTTGAGTCCGTGCAAATTCATCTCCGGCAGTAATCATAGGTACTCCCTGGGAGAGTAAAAGGAGCACCGCCAGGCTGCGCATGCGACGGAATCGAAGCTGGCTTATATCAACAGAACTGGTAACGCCCTCGTGTCCGCTGTTCCAGCTGATATTGTGGTTTTCGCCGTCTCTATTATCTTCGCCGTTAGCGCTGTTATGTTTATCGTTATAACTGACCAGGTCGTAAAGAGTGAATCCATCGTGACTGGTGATAAAGTTGATAGAACAGAGGGGGCCTCGACTGTCTGACTGGTAGAGATCCGAGCTCCCTGCAATTCTTGTGGCGAGATGGGTGATACTGTTGTCTTTTCCGACAGCAAAAGAACGGATATCATCTCTGAATCTTCCATTCCACTCAGCCCATCTTGAGTCTGTTGAGAACGATCCTACCTGGTAGAGTCCGGCCGCATCCCAGGCTTCCGCAATCATCTTAGTGTCCCTGAGAACCGGGTCTTCTGCGATGACCTCCAGCATTGGCGGATTTGAAAGCACATTGCCATCTTGATCTCTTCCCAGGATAGAAGCGAGGTCAAATCGGAATCCATCGATATGCATCTCCGTTACCCAGTAGCGCAGAGATTCACGAATGAGATCCCGGACAACAGGATGATTGCAGTTCATGGTATTGCCGCAACCAGAGAAGTTGAGATAGCGATAATCCTTATCCAGAAGGTAAAATATGGGATTGTCAATGCCTCTGTAACTGCTGGTTACCCCTTCATACCCACCTTCTCCGGAATGGTTGTAAACCATGTCAAGATAAACCTCTATACCCGCCTGGTGCAGGGCGAGAACCATTGACTTGAATTCCTCAATAACCTCCACAGGGTCGGAACCATAGCCACTGTTCAGGGCAAAGAAAGATACAGGGTTATAGCCCCAGAAGTTTTTCAGGTGCTGACCACTTACAGGGTCAAGGAAAGGGATATCGTTTTCATCAAATTCAGTAACCGGCATCAGCTCCACAGCGGTGATGCCAAGCTTTTTCAGATAGGGGATCTTCTCAATGATACCACGATACGTTCCCGGAGATGAGACCTGCGAGCTGGCATCTCTGGTGAATCCTCTTACATGGAGTTCATAAATAATTGTTTCAGAGAGATCTGTTTTGAGAGGCCGGTCATTTTTCCAGTCAAATTCATGATTGAGTATACTGCAGCATGGAATTTCCCCATATTGAGATTTTTCTCCCCACGGTCTTGGCATCAAAAGGCGGCTGAAAGGGTCAATGAGAATGGTGTTATAATCAAAGATCAAACCGGTTTTATCGGGGTTATCCGGTCCATCCATGCGATAGCCATAACTGAAGTTCTGCTGATCAGATTTCAGCAAAATATGCCACATATCACCGGTTCGGTTCTCCTGGGGATCAAGTTCAAATTCAACTCTTAATGACTTTCTTTTACCAGGCGGAGTAAAATCAATAACCAGGGTAACCCTGGTCGCGTGACGGGAAAAAACAGCGAAATTTATTCCCTCTTTTAAAAGTGTGACCCCCGCAGGAAGCGGGAACCCTCTTTTTTGCATCTGTTGGGCGTTTGTTCTGGACATAATGATAATGATTCTTATAAGTGATTTATGTTTAGCCCGGATTTCTCACCAGCAAAGATGTGATCATATCTGCTGGCCTTTGGTGAACATTGTGTAAAATTTCTCGTCAAATCGAACGGGTGGCAAGCTGTTACAATGAAAACACTTTCCGAAAATTGACACAATGTTCATGAGAAATGCGGATTAGGGCATCACCACCTTGCTCCAGTCCGGTGAACAATTTTACCTCAGGTGTGATGATAAAGAAATATTTATATGCCCGGGGAAACAAAAGCAGCAAATGAAACTAGTATGGAGGGAAGTATGGGAATGTTCCATAAGGTGAAAGTGGGAGAAAAAATGATCAGCCCCATCGATTGGGAGATGAGTCCCGATCTGTCGTTTGGTACCTTCGAATCGTGGGGGGGAAGGGAGAGAGTCAGGAACAACAGTGAACGCGTTTATTACTTCTTTGTAGATAACTGGGGCGAGGAACCGAAACTCTGTCTTATGGAAAGAGGTGTCAAACATGCCAAAATAATGGCTGAAATAGTTGCCCCGCCGGGAATGATCAAAAAATGTGTTGAGATGCAGGGCCGTTCAGCTATTTTTGAAAAGAGTTACGCGATTAATGATCAGGTGAAAGAGTGGCTGATTTCGAATGTACTGGATGATGGCGATCAAAATCTTGTAGTTCCTCGAATTGATCTGGATATCCGGGAAGAAATGGGACAGGATCTTCCTTTGATCGGTGAAAGTTCTTACAATGGTGAGACTATTCACCTGCCGGCAGAGCCTGGAATCATCAATGATGGAGAGATAGCAGGAATCCAGGAGAGGTGGAGTTTTTTTGATACAGAGTGTAATCCGGAGGGTCAGTTTACAAACCAATTTGTAGCCGGTGATGATCCATTAATACTTATTGATCAGAAAACTTCGCTCATGTGGCAGCGGGGAGGACTGGACATCGCTTCCATCAGAACAATGCAGCGTGGAATTGCTGAACTGAATGAACAGGGTTTTGCAGGCTTCAGCGATTGGCGTCTTCCGACTATGGAAGAAGCGATGTCACTGATGGATCCGAAAAAAAATCAAAAAGGCGTCTACCTGAACCCTGTCTTTTCAAAGGAGCAGCCGTTCATTTTTGTTGCGGCACAACGAAAGCCAGGTGGCTACTGGTTTGTTGACTATAAACAGGGGAGGGCTTTCTGGTCCTCGGGCACCATCCCTGGTGGTTTTGGCAGGTTAGTCAGGTCTCTTCATTAAGATCCTTCATTAAGATGCCGGGCCTTCAACAAGCACAGGATATTATATTTAGCAACATAAAAAAATTGTCTGGTGAAGTCCTCGATCTAAGAGATGGACTGCACCGGACAGTTTATTCTGATGTTGCCGCAATAACCCCTCAGCCTTCCTACGATGAGTCAACACGGGATGGATATGTTATCCCCCTGTCCCTCGGCCATGATAGAGGCACCAGACGATTTAAGATTGTCGGGGAAATTCCTGCCGGCCAGGTATATGAAGAGGGATTGCTGCCCGGTACCGCCTGCAGGATTATGACGGGTGGATGTGTGCCGCAAGGGGGAGGGCGTGTTGTACCTTATGAAAAATGTGTGGAACAAAATGGTGAACTGCTTGTTGCAGAACATCTCCTGCAATCAGAAGAGATATACATACGAAAAACAGGAAGTGAAATAGCGCAGGGCGATATCCTGGTGAAAAGTGGCGTAAAGCTGCAGCCAATGCATCTCGCGCTTTTATCCTCATCGGGGGTACGTTCTGTTGTGGTCAGCCCCCAGCCTGCAGTTGGTTTTTTGTGTACAGGAAGTGAACTCAAGAGCTTTTCCAGCGGGCTTGAAGAAGGTCAAAAATTTTCATCGAATTCCTTTCTTCTGCATGGATTATCCGCTCTGTCCGGCGCGTGTCCTGAGGATTTGGGGATAATAGAAGACAGTGCATCCGGCCTGCTGGATCTTTTTGTTGAGGTTAAAGGAAGAGAACTGGATCTGCTTGTCAGTACCGGAGGTATGGGGCCGGGTAAATATGATCTGGTCAGAGATGCATTTGTCGAAGCTGGAGGGCAGGTGATCCTGACAACATTGGACATGCGGCCTGGAAAATCAGTGCTGTTTGGGACATTGGGTAAAACCCTGTTCTTTGGTTTGCCGGGGCCGCCGGATGCCGCTCAAACTCTTTTTAATGTACTGGTCGGGCCTGCACTTCTCGCAATGCAGGGAAGAGAAGCCCCCTGGCCGCAAAAAGTGCAGGCTCACCTGCAGCATCAGATTAAGGTAAAATGCCATGAGGTTCCGCGGTTAAAGGACGGTGTGCTGAGTTTGGATGGTGGCCGGTGCTCTGTTCGTTTTGCAGAAAAAATTGAAATTTCAAATTGTTACCTCATTCTTCAATCCGGACAACCGTTTTACTCAGAGGGAGATCTGGTTGATATCTATATGATAGCCGTATCTTCTTGACAGGATACGCTCTATTTCTGGCATTTCGGGCAGTAGTAGCTGGCCCTTCCCCCAATTGTACATTTAATTATAGTGGCAGAGCAGAATGAGCAATTCTCCCCATTCTTATCGTAGACTTTGAAATTCATCTGAAAATAGCCTCTTTCCTGGCTGGCATTGACAAAATCGCTGATGGTTGATCCGCCGCAGGAGATAGCATGGGCTAACA
Organism: uncultured Myxococcota bacterium; assembly: GCA_964196355.1. Lineage (GTDB taxonomy): Bacteria > Desulfobacterota > Desulfobulbia > Desulfobulbales > Desulfocapsaceae > Desulfomarina. The sequence goes on along the minus strand of CAXMTO010000338.1, from coordinate 15,178 downwards.
CTTTTCTGATTTTGGCAACCAGCCTGTTCCAGCTTTTTAGGGAGATGTTATTCACCTTCCGCGACGGGCGGATTCCTGCGGCAAAGAGACTCTCGTTGGCGTAAATATTGCCAACGCCAGCCACAGTCTGGTTTGTCATGATGAACGATTTTACCGGCTGACTTTTTCCCCGGGCAAGTTTTTGCAGGTATTCTCCGCTAAAATTATCTGAGAATGGTTCCGGACCTGTCGTTTTGAAAAAATTCTTTTCTATATCTATCTGTTCCTCCGGGCCGATAATGTGCATTGATCCAAATCTGCGTGTGTCATTGAATCGGAGTTCTGTCTCATTATCGAGCAGGAACCGGACATGATCATGTTTAGCAACCGGTGAGCCGCTTGAAAAGATGCCAAGGTTTCCTGTCATACCAAAATGGATGATGAGCAGAGCGGAGGTGTCAAAGTGGAGCAGCAGGTATTTAGCTCTACGTTCAATATCCACGATTCGGTTGTTTGTGAGGGCTTCGTCCATATTCAGTATGGGCACTTCATGACGAAGATGTTTCCCATTATGATAGATTGCCTCGACAGTACGGCCTTTCAGGAAAGGTCGAATACCCCGGCAAATAACCTCTACTTCAGGCAGTTCAGGCATCAGTCGTTCTCCTCCAGTGCAGATACCGCTATGGCATAATCTCTAAAGGTTCCTGCTGCTACTGTAATGATTTTCGGGTGCTGCTGGAATGCACCGGGAGGGAGGGAGAAAAAAAAGAGTACGTTTTCGCCATCCACTTTCTCTCCAGCCTGCAGGTGAATCTCCAGAAAGGTGGGCATGCTGTGGTTTTTGCTGAAACGTTTTTGTATGGCTTCTTTTGCCGACCATAGGAGGGAGAGCCGTGACAACTCGCTTCCTTCAGGTATAATCTTTAAGAGAGTATTGTATTCCTGCTCCGCACAATATTTTTCCTGAACTTTTATCAGGCTCTTTTCCTGGCTCTGGATATCAATTCCACAAGGATGTTGCGCCGCAATTGCTGCACCATATCCCTTACTGTGTGAAATCGAGATATTAGGCACCGGAAATGATGCAGGCGGATGGAAGGTTAGAAATGGGTTGCCATATTCAAAGTTTCTGATTTCTATCCGGTTCATTGCAGGTGGAGTCTGAAGATTGAATTGCAGGTAACTCAAGGTTGCCATTTTGGCACAGATTCTGCCGGTAAGGTATTCAGAACATCTTTTAGGCAGTTTGTACTTTTTGAGTTGGGCTAATTCTCCATCGTGCAGGAATCCGTATGGTTTATTCTGGATAGTTTCAGGTTCTGTTTCACCTGCAGGCAGGAGCTTGAGTACCACTGGAGGGCAGGGAAGAGAACTGAAGGTATCCAGAATGACTCTACTCAGTTTCGCGGGAAGCAAATTTGTCAACATTGAGGCAGTTAAAGTGTTTTTATATCTATAAAAAAAGCTTGCAGTTTCAAGAGTTCCTGCTACTTTTCTGTTTAAGTTAAAGTGTTAACAGCTATGGGAAAATTTGAGAAGAGGTATTATGGACGTATTTACCGGTATGACAGCTTATGATCTGGTCGTAGTTGGCCTGTTCGCTCTTCTGATCGGGCGCGGAATATGGCTTGGATTTCTAAAGCAGGTGACCGGGCTTCTCGCGCTCTATCTTGGCTATTTTGCCGCCGGACAATATCATGACAGAATCTTCCCTGTTTTGCGAGATATATCAGATAATCCAAAGGTCGTTTTTCTCACAAGTTATGTGATTCTGTTCATCGTAACCTATATTGTTGTGATGCTTATCGGTAAAGTCCTGGGTCATCTTATCAAGCTTACTCTTACCAGCTGGTTTGATCGTATACTCGGTGCCGTGATTGGTTTTGCCAAGGCTATCATTGTGGTCATGCTGCTGCATCTGATACTTAGCGCTTCACTGGCTCCCGAAAACCAGATGTTGCGAAGCTGCCTGACCTGCGATACCTTGAATTCCGCAGCAGATATAACGCGTGAATTTATACGTAATGAAGATGTTCGGAAATCGCTTATTCAAAAGAAACCGGCGATTTCCATTGATGCAGTAAAAGAATACCTGGCACCTTCCGGTAACCGCCCTGCTTCGCCCTCACAAAAAAAATGATCAATGGGCAAAAGACGGAAAAATCCTGAATCATATAGAGATCGTAAATACCGCAGCCTGCTCGAGGAGGGGGGGCTTGTTTCTTCATTTGTGAAGATAAAGGATACAGATCTCCACATTCTGGCTGACCGGGATGTCACTCTCTGGGCACAGGATCTGGCTCTGCAGTACCGACTTCAGGTCGAAACCTATATCACAAAAAATCCTCTGTTTGCAAGCTCTCTGGTTCCAATTGCTCGCGATGATCATGCCCCTCCTCTCATTCGGGAAATGTTTGATGCCTGCCGGAGGGCCGGGGTGGGGCCGATGGCCGCAGTGGCCGGGACAATAGCTGAATATGTCGGCAGGACGCTGATAAAGAAAGGATGTCTGGAAGTGATGGTGGAAAACGGCGGGGACATCTTTCTTTGGCGGACGACTGAGTGCAGGGTTGCTATTTTTGCAGGAGAGTCTCCTCTCAGTAACAGGGTTGGTGTGCGGTTAAAAGCTTCCGGTATGCCGGTTGCGGTCTGTACTTCTTCTGGAACTGTTGGTCATTCCCTCAGTTTCGGGCAAGCTGACTCGGTTACAGTAATCGCTCAATCTGCTGCTTTGGCAGACGCTGTTGCCACACGCCTTGGCAACGAAGCAGGGCAATCCGGTGTCGGAGATTCAAAGATTAAGAGGGTGCTTGAAATCGGCCAACAGATTGATGGTGTGCAGGGCGTGGTGGTGATCTGCAATGAACACATCGGCGCAGTGGGCGAGATTGAGCTGATCAATATTGGCTGAGCTCAGCTCTCTTTAGTGCCTTACTCCTGAAAAACAGTCATAAAAAACAAGGAATCAGGAGAATGCATTGAAATTAGGACCTTAAATTAATCACCAGATAGCGAACGTAGAGAGACCTTCGAGGCACTTATACCCCTCAGGTAAGCGATAGACTCCGAGCAGGTACTGAAAAGAGTTCAGGATTTTTTATCGTTTACCGGTGTTGGCCTCGCTCATTAGTTGATCTTTGTATCTGGCAATAAATGTGTCAATGTCCTCCTGCCAGTTCACGAAAGTTGATAAACCCGCATCAAGAAGGGCCTGATTGGCAAGGATGGAATTTGCCGGTCTGTGGGCCGGGGTCGGGTATTCGGCCGTTGTACAGGGACTCATTGTATAGGGTACCGCCATGCCGTCGAGGAAGTAGCGCGCGGCTTCATACCAGCTCGAGTATCCTTCTGCGGTAGTATGCATGATGCCGTTAAGATCAGAATGCAGTAAATTCTGTATCTGCAGGGCAAGGGTATAGGACCATGTCAGAGACCCGTATTGATCATTGACGACCTGTAACTCTCTGTCGGGATCGCTGACGGCAAGCTTGAGCATGGTTTTTAAAAAGTTCTTTCCAGTGGCAGAATAGAGCCAGGCCGTTCGCAGGATCGAATGGTTTGAGGCATACTCAGATACCATCTTTTCGCCTGCTAATTTGGACCTGCCATATTGGGAGAGCGGGTTGGGTGTGTCAGTTTCCAGATATGGTTCAGGTATCTCTTTGCGCCCATCAAAAACATAATCCGTTGAGATGTGGATTAAACGACTGTTCAGCCGTTCTGCCGCCTGTGCCAAGTATTTGGGGCCATCGGCATTAATCTGCCAGGAGAGGGTCGTCTCTTTTTCGCAATCGTCTACCGCTGTGTAGGCGGCACAGTTTATTATTACATCAGGGTGGATCTTATTTAGAATAGTATCCACGCTCTCCCTGCTGGCGATATTCACTTCGGGAATATCGCATCCCACTGTTTCATTGTCGGTTGAAAGAAGTGTTTTACAATCTGATCCTAACTGCCCATTTACGCCAATGACCGCAATTCTCATATGAATACCTGCATATTTTTTTCTTCGGCTACGATATCGGTAATGTATTTGCCGTACTGGTTTTTCAGCATATCAGTCGCCAGGGCTTCCATCTGGTCAAGAGTGATATAGCCAAGCTGGTAGGCAATTTCTTCCAGGCAGGCGATTTTAAGTCCCTGCCTGTCTTGAACTGCCTGAACGTAACTGGACGCCTGTTGGAGAGATTCGTGTGTGCCGGTATCCAGCCAGCAGAATCCTCTGCCGAGGGGCTGAACCTGAAGGGAGTCGCGCTTGAGATATTCGTTGTTAATATCGGTTATTTCAAGTTCACCTCTTGAGGATGGTTTTACCTGCCTGGCAATGGATATAACATCATTATCATAAAAATAGAGGCCGGGGACGGCGTATTTTGATTTTGGAATGTCCGGTTTTTCTTCGATACCTATTACCCTGTTCTCTTTGTCAAACTCAACAACACCATAACGCTCCGGATCTCTCACGAGATAGCCAAATATCAATCCGCCCTGAGTCAATTGGGCACTTTTTTGTAAAATAGAGGAAAAATTGGGGCCAAAAAAGATATTGTCCCCGAGGATGAGGCAGACCGAATCATTTCCGATGAAATCTGCCCCGATAATAAATGCCTGTGCCAGACCTTCCGGGCGGGGTTGTTCCGCATAAGTCAGAGAGAGACCCAGGTGGGAGCCGTCTTTGAAAAGTTCTTTAAATCCCGGTAAATCATGGGGGGTGGAGATTACGAGAATTTCACGGATTCCTGCGAGCATGAGCACTGACAGAGGGTAATAGATCATCGGCTTGTCATACACCGGGATCATCTGCTTTGAGATCACTTTGGTCAGAGGATAAAGTCTTGTGCCGGAACCTCCAGCTAATATTATTCCTTTCATATTCGTGTAAGTATACCCTTTTTTGGGCGTAAGCCTGGTTGATTTTTAATGTTAGGCGTGTTCTTATTATTGAGAGTTTTTTAAAAGGGTGAGTATAACGAAGCACAATCAAAAGGGAAGGAAAAAATGGAATTGCATGTACCGTCCTGTTTTAAGGCGTACGATATAAGAGGGAGAGTCCCTGAGGAATTGAATGGTGGGCTGGCCGAGAAAATCGGCCGAACTTTTGCTGCTGTTTTCACTCTGAAAAAAGTGGTCGTGGGACGCGATATTCGGTTGAGCAGTGAGGAGATTGCAGAGGGACTCGTCAGGGGACTGCTGGCTATGGGGGTAGATGTTATCGATATTGGTCTGTGTGGTACAGAGGAAATATATCACGCAGCATTCAGTATGGAAAAAGATGGTGTCGATGGCGGAGTGATTGTTACAGCAAGCCATAATCCTGCTGATTACAACGGGATGAAATTTGTAATCAGAGGGGCTCGACCGGTAACAGGAGAATCAGGTCTGAAAAAAATGGCCGAGATGATTGTTCAAGATTCGCTGCCTGAGGAGAGTAAAAGCTCCGGCAATAGGGAAAAGGGAAATATTAAGAATACCTATGTAGAACATCTGCTGACCTATATTGACATCAAAAGAGTAAAACCTCTTAAAATTGTTGTAAACAGTGGAAATGGATGTGCAGGGGCTGTCGTTGACCTTCTTGAGCCGTACCTGCCTTTCACATTCATTAAAGTGCATCATGAACCGGATGGAAATTTCCCTCATGGTGTTCCTAACCCATTGCTCCCTGAAAAGAGAGAGGAGACCGCAAAGATAGTTCGTAGACATGGTGCAGACATGGGGATTGGCTGGGATGGAGATTTTGATCGCTGTTTTTTCTGGGACGAAAATGGCGAATTTATCGAGGGGTATTACATTGTTGGTCTATTAGCTGTCGAGATGCTTAAAAAGGAACCGGGTGCCAGGATTCTCTATGATCCCCGGTTGACCTGGAATACTGAAGAACAGGTGAGGGATGCAGGCGGAGTGCCGATAATGACACGGACCGGGCACGCCTTTATCAAGGAGAGAATGCGTAAAGAAGACGCCATCTACGGAGGGGAAATGTCCGCCCATCACTATTTTCGTGACTTTGGCTATTGTGATTCCGGAATGATCCCATGGCTGTTAATTTCGTCTCTTTTGAGTAAGACCGGCATGAAACTCTCGGAACTCGTGGCTGACAGAGTTGCGGCATTCCCTGTGTCCGGGGAGATAAACAATCGGGTTGGAGATCCGGATGCTGTTATTGCCGAAATCGAAAAAGCGTACGGTGAAGGGTTTAAAGATTATACTGACGGTGTAAGTATTGCTTTTCCTGAATTTCGATTTAATATCCGTAAATCAAATACGGAACCGTTGCTGCGTCTCAATGTTGAAAGCAGGGGGGATGTGGAGTTGATGAGGAAAAGAACAGAGGAAATACTAAAGTTAATTAAATAGTGTCGTGATTTTCCCACTTTTCAAAATATGAGGATTAACGTGAAAAAAATACAACCAGTGATACTTGCGGGAGGTACAGGCTCCAGGCTGTGGCCGCTGTCTCGGGAACTCTATCCTAAACAGCTGCTGCAGTTGACTAATGACGCCTCACTCCTGCAGACAACTCTGATGCGGATAAATCAGTTGCCTGGAGTGCTGTCGCCGATTGTAGTTGTTGGTGAAGAGCATAGATTTATTACCAGAACACAGATAGATGACCTTGCCGTTTTTGACGATTATTCAATTCTCCTCGAGCCTGTGGGAAGAAATACGGCTCCGGCTATTTGTGCAGCTGCCGAATATTGTGAAGATTTGGAGGAGGATACGATTCTCCTGGTTCTGCCGGCTGACCATATCATTTTGCATCAGGAGAGATTCATAGAAGCCGTTGTGCAGGCAGTCAAGCTCGCGGCTGATGGTTTTGTTGTCACTTTTGGTATACAGCCCACAAGCCCCGAGACAGGATATGGATATATTGAACGTGGGGAGAGTTCCCGGGTTGCCTCGTTTAAGGAAAAACCCAGTCTTGAGTTGGCCAGGGAATATTTGAGAGATGAAAGATATTCCTGGAACAGTGGCATGTTTTCGTTTTCCATTAAAACTTTCAAGACTGAGATGCAGGAGCATTCTCCTGAGATGATTGCCTGTATGGCCGATGCCGTGAAGCAGGGTGAAACGGATGGCCGTTTTTTTCGGCTTAAAAAGTCAGCCATGCTGAAATGTCCCAGTGACTCACTTGATTATGCTTTAATGGAAAAAACTGTTAATGCGGCAATGGTCACTGCCGATTTAGGGTGGAGTGATATCGGTTCCTGGAGAGCGTTGTGGGAAGTGTTGGACAAAGATGAGGAGGGGAATGCTGTCCGTGGCGACGTTTTGCTCGAAGACACAAGGAACTGTCTGGTGAGGGCAGAAGAACTGCTTGTGGTTGCCGTTGGGATGGAAGATACTCTGGTAGTTGAAACTGCTGACGCAGTACTTGTCGCCCCTCTATCCAAATCACAGGATGTGAAGAGGGTTGTCACCCGGTTGAAAAAGGAAAAACGGAAAGAGCTTAGTCTGCACCGTACGGTTTACAGGCCATGGGGGAGTTATACGGTGCTGGAAGAGCAGCCGCGTTTTCAGATTAAGAGAATCACCGTAAGCCCCGGAGCCAAACTCTCTCTGCAGATGCACCATCATCGGCATGAACATTGGGTGGTGGTAACCGGCACTGCCAAGGTGACCAACGGCGACGAAGAGATTTTACTCCATGAAAACCAGTCTACATATATCCCTTCCGGCACAATGCATCGACTGGAAAATCCGGGCGTAATCTCTTTGGAACTGATTGAGGTGCAGAATGGCAGCTACCTCGGCGAAGATGATATTGTCCGGTTTGAAGATGTATACGGGCGGAAGGAACAAGGTTAGAGCCGCCGTAGCCGTAGGTCACTCGCTGCCTGATTCTTCCAATTCGACTTTTCTTCGCCGGAAAGCCTCTACATATTTTGCGAAGACCCTTCTGCCGTCCTTTGAGATTTTGAGAAAGCTTACTCCCGAGATAAAGCGGCCATCATAGGAGGATTCATGGGTTGTTATTCCCTCCAGGTCTACCAGGTCATCCTCGAGCCCTACGGTTATGAGGAGCCTGGTATTTGTTTTGAGACGGGAGCTCGTTTCGAGCTTAAGACCGTCAATACTAACATCTATAGTTCTTCCCATGGAGTAATCGCCTGTATCTCCATTTTCATCAAGGACGATGTAGTCAAGGAGATGCAGGGCGTCATAGCGGATAAATTTTCTCTGTTCTTTCTGTTCCATAATGTTCCTTTTTAACCTGCTCAATTTTTTCGTGACTCTTCTGGGAAGAGTTGGTGAATCGCTTTTTGCTCGGCCTTTACTATCCCCCGTTCGGTAATAAGGGCTGTAATCAGTCGCGCCGGGGTAACATCAAAACTGTAGTTTGCGGCCCTGGTCCCTCGGGCAGTCAATCCAATTGTTATGATGTCACCTTTTGCATCTACTCCTGAGATGGTTGTAATTTCTTCCTCTGATCTTTGTTCTATCGGAATTTTCATCCCATTGTCAAGGGACCAGTCAAAAGTTGATGATGGGAGTGCCACGTAAAACGGGATATCGTTGTCATATGCAGCCAGTGCTTTCAGGTAAGTGCCGATCTTATTTGCGACATCGCCGGTATGGGTTGTCCGGTCTGTACCGACAATAACAAGATCAACCATGCCATGCTGCATAAGGTGCCCGCCTGTATTGTCGGTAATGAGAGTGTTGGCAATATTTTCCTGCTGAAGTTCCCATGCCGTGAGCTTGGCGCCTTGATTCCAGGGCCTTGTCTCGTCGACCCATACATGGATATCTATACCGGCATCCCGTGCAGCATAGATCGGTGCAGTGGCACTGCCAAAGTCTACGAATGCCAGCCAGCCGGCGTTGCAATGGGTGAGTATATTGACGGGGCGGCCATTTTTTTCTTCACTTATTTTTTTGATGATCTCAAGACCGTGGTAGCCGATTCTTTCGCAAAAAGCAGCATCTTCGTCAGCTATGATACATGCAGTTGAATAAGCAGTGCGCCTCTTGTCTGAGGGAGCCATTGCCCCTGCCATGCTTCTGTATACCCTGTCAACTGCCCATTTAAGATTCCTGGCGGTCGGTCTGCTGTCGTTGAGAGTGGATCCAGCTTTTGTCATGAAATCGTCAAAGCCATTATCTGGCGCCTGCAGAGATGCGAGGTACATTCCGAACCCGGCTGTAGCTCCAATGAGGCCGGCGCCGCGAACATGCATATCTTTGATCGCTGCAACAGCCTGTTTGACGCTCGTGAGTCGCTCTGTCACGAACTCATGGGGGAGTTTTCGCTGATCTATAATACAGATAGTATGATTATCTTGTGGGTCCGGCCAGATAGTTCTGTACCTTTTGCCGTTTATATTCATAATATTCCGTGATTGTTCGTGAAAGTGTATACTTTTGTGTTACATAAGATGAGGTAACATACACTCTTAATAGAAAAATGTAAATGTGCAGGGGAGAGAAAGGCGGTTGGCAAATGTTACGAAACATGCCCGGGTTTCGCAAGACAAAACGTGCAAATATGTTAATTGTAAAAAGATACAACATATTGTTTTTTTCGTGAAACATATCAAAATATTTATAATTCCGGTTGTGCATATCATTCGGGTATGCGCTGGTATAGAAGGACGTTATGCGGTGTAGTCAATGATTGAGAGATTTCGAGCAGAAAAGGTGGAGCTGGAAAAGCTGTGGCAAGAGGGGGCTGTCGGAATTGATCCACTCCGTCAGTTTAGCGGGCTTGTCGATAGATTTCTTGTCGACCACTTTGAGGGTGTTGTTGCGCAAGATAAAGGCACATCCGTTGCGCTTGTGGCCCTGGGGGGCTATGGTCGGCAGGAACTTTTTCCCTGCTCGGATGTCGATCTGATGATTCTCTATAGTCCTGGATACAAAGAGGTCAGTGAAGTGGCCGATGCCGTTCTCTACCCTCTCTGGGATACAGGTCTTGAGGTTGGTCACGGTGTGCGGAACCTTGATGAGTGGGTTGCCCAGGCGCAGGAGGATTATTTTTTTCGTGTGGCGTTGTTGGACGCTCGCTTAATCTGCGGCTCGCAAGAGCTGTTTGGGGAGTTGAAACGCACATACTCGAAACATTTTGTTAATGGGCGTAGAGAGGAGTTTGTGGTTGCAATGAAAGCTCATCGCGATGCTCGCAGGAAAAGGTTTGGCACCCATAGTTATCTCCTTGAGCCTAATATTAAGGAAGGCCGGGGAGGAATGCGGGATATCCAGGCCATGTTCTGGACAGCACAGGTTGTGTTTGGCCTGGGCGGACTGGAGGATATGTGCAGCGCCGGACTGCTGTTTGAGGAGGAGAAAAAAGATTTCCTTGCTGGTTTGGAGATGCTGATCCGTCTTCGCGGCTACCTCCATTATCTCAGCAAGCGAAAAAATGATCAACTTTATTTCGAACAGCAGGAGGATGCCGCAGAAGCGTTAGGGTATAGGGCCGGTAACGGTGTGCTCGCTGTGGAAAGTCTCATGCGTGATGTGTACGGTTGTCTGCAGAACATCGCTATCATAACCGACCTCTTTTTCGACCATGTGGATGAAGTGCTCGGCCTTATGGGTCGGGAGGGTGTGGGGGATTCGGATAAGTTTGTCGAAAAAGGGATAGAGGTTCTCAAAGGAAGAGTTCGTCTTACTGCGCAGGCTGATCAGCTGCAGGAAAAGCCGCACACCCTTATTCGCCTTTTTCTTGTGATGGCCCGTACCGGACTACCTCTGCACTACACGACTCGTAAAGTAATTCCAGGGCATCTTCATCTCATTGATGAAAAAGTTCGTGCTTCTCCTCGGCTTGCGAAGACTTTTTTCAATATTTTGTTTGAAGCGCAAGACATTTTTACAGTATTGGAAACGATGCTCGAAACCGGCGTGTTGCCCGCATGTATTCCTGAATTTTCTCGCATTATTACACTTGCCCAATATGACGTATATCATATTTACACCGTAGATCGTCATTCACTCCATACCGTGATGGAGTTAAAGCGACTGGATGATGAGATGGAGAGAGTCTTTGGCTATGTGAAATCACGGAAGGTTCTTTATCTGGGAGCTCTTCTGCATGATATAGGCAAAGGATCAGGCAGGGATCATTCGATCGAAGGATCTGAGATAGCCGTTATTGCGGGAAAGCGGCTTGGCTTGAGCGAGATGGAATGTGAATCTTTGGAACTTCTTGTCAGGCTGCATCTCTTTATTCCTGAGAATGCATTGCGAAGAGATTTGAACGATACTCTCTTTATTAAGAGATGTGCTGAAACTATCGGTGATCTGGATAGATTGTCAATGCTCTACATTCTTTCTGTGGCTGATTCTAAAGCAACCGGGCCGTCTGCCTGGAGTGAGTGGAAAGCCGCTCTGATGGAAGAGCTCTATTTTAAAGTATATTCGTATCTTGATCATGGTGGGGCTGCAGGTACAGCTCTGGAAGGACATGTTGAGCAGGGTGTTGAGTGGCTACGTCAGCAGGTGGGGGAGCTGCTTGAGGGGGAGAGAGGTATAAGGGTGGATGTGGCCACCCTTACTCCGGATTACATGCTCTCTTTTGCGCCGGACGCTATTGTCCGACATATATTGAGTCATCGCGATAACTATCAACTTCTGCGGCAAAAATCACTTATCACCGCTGATGACGGTGATGATTGCTGGTCATTACTTCTCATGGCTGCTGATCGACCCGGCCTGCTGGCAAAAATTTGCGGGGTGATGGCCTTGAATAACCTGGCAGTAATCAGAGCACAGATTTTTACCTGGGACGACGGTACCGTTGTCGATGTAATTGACGTGAGGCCGCTGGATGAGTTGACATTTGATGAAAAAGACTGGCTTGCTCTTGGGTATGATCTGGATAAGGCTATCAGCCACAGGTTGGGACTCGGGCATCGGTTGTACAAAAAATTGTCTTCTATGCATGGTCGGAGGCGAGAGCTGACAGGAGAGCTGGCAACCAAAGTGGTAATTGATAATAAAAGCTCCGATGCGTACTCAGTTGTCGAAGTCTATTCGGCTGATCTGCCGGGGCAGCTTTATCGTATTACCCAGATGCTGGCTGATTTTGGCATGAATATCCATAAGGCGTATATTGCCACAGAGGTCGGTCAACTTATTGATGTATTTTATTTGCTTGATGCCCAGGGGGAGAAGTTGGTCGATGAGGAGTTTCAGCAGGAAGTAACCGAGGGGCTGCTCTATTCCTTGAATCGTTCTGTGGGGTAGCCCGGATTTCTCACCAGCAAAGATGATTACATATTCAAGAAGCACCCCCAGTGAACTATAGTAGTCTATGTTTGCTGGGGTAGCGACGCTGCAGGTAAGCGAACGCAGTGAGACTCCGGATGTAATCATATCTGCTGGCCTTTGGTGAACATTGTGTAAAATTTCTCGTCAAATCGAACGGGTGGCAAGCTGTTACAATGAAAACCCTTTCAGAAAATTGACACAATGTTCATGAGAAATTCGGGCTAGGCAAGGCAGGATAATAGTCTGTGCAAATGGATTATTACGCCAAAAAAATTACAAACATGTAATAAAAATCCATTTTGTTGTTGCAATAAGTTTCAAAATTGTTACTTTAATGGATGTTGATCTGGGTAGTGTTGTCTAAGCATCTGAAAAAATATTTTGACCTGAAAGGAGACTGTAAAAAATGACTAGAGAAGAGATAATGCAGACAATTGAAGAGGAAAACATTCAGTATTTTCGACTTCAGTTCGTAGATATTTTAGGATTTATGAAAAATGTAGCTATCCCAAAGAGCCAGATAGGGAAGGCCCTGGACGGAGACATGATGTTTGATGGTTCGTCGATTGACGGTTTTGTCCGTATCAATGAATCAGACATGTATCTCAAACCGGACTATGACACTTTTACTATCCTGCCCTGGAGAAATAAGCACGGCGTAGCTGCAGCTCGTATAATCTGTGACGTGCATACATCGGACGGGGCACCTTTTGCGGGATGTCCGAGGGTCAACCTCAAACGTGTTCTGGCAGAGGCAAAAGAGCTGGGATATACCATGAATGTGGGGACTGAGGCTGAATTTTTCCTGTTTGAAAGAGATGAGAAGGGTGCACCAACCACTATCACCAACGATGTCGCCGGGTATTTTTCGCTTGATCCTGAGGACATGGCCAACGATTGTCGCCGTGAAATTATTGAGACTCTCGAGAAGATGAGGTTTGAAATTGAAGCATCCCATCATGAAGTCGCGGAGGGACAGCATGAGATTAATTTCAAATATTCAGATGCACTTGAAGCTGCGGACAACACGGTAACCTTCAAGTGGGTAGTAAAGTCGATTGCTGCAAAATACAATCTGCACGCCACCTTTATGCCCAAGCCGATTTTTGGTATTAATGGGTCCGGTATGCATACCAACCAGTCCCTGTTTAACCTTGATGGCACTAATGCATTTTTTGATGAGAGTGATGAGTTGCAGCTTTCCAAGGTGGCCTATTCATATATTGCCGGTAGCCTGAAGAATGCGCGTGGATTTGCAGCGGTAACGAATCCGCTGGTTAACTCCTATAAGCGACTTGTGCCCGGTTATGAGGCACCTGTCTATGCGGCCTGGTCTGCTTCCAACCGTTCGGCTCTTGTTCGAGTGCCTGCCTCCCGTGGTCTTTCCACCCGTGCAGAAATCCGTTGTCCCGACCCAGCCGCTAACCCGTACCTGGCACTGGCGATGATGCTGAACTCCGGACTTGATGGAGTAAAGAATAATCTTACTCCGCCGCCTGAGGTCGCAAGGGATATCTACAAGATGACTTCAGCTGAAATGGAAGAAGAAGGTATCAGTGTAATGCCTGCAAGTCTCAAGGAGGCCCTGAGGGAGTTGAAAGCCTGTCCAATTTCCAAAGACACTCTTGGCGACCATATCTATGAGAAATATATTATAGCAAAAGAAAAGGAATGGGACAGTTTTAGAACAGCGGTTACTGATTGGGAGCTGAAAGAGTATCTCACAGCTTACTAACACCCCGCAAGGGGGTATAAGTACCTTGGTGGTATGTGTAACCACATAATTTCAAAATACATTCCTCAGGTTCTTGTTTTTTATTTCAGTGTTTCCGGAGTAAGGTACTAAACAGTTTCAACTCAAATATGCGCAACAATATGCCCGCATACCTTCATGAGGTGTGCGGGCTTTCTTACTCTTGTGGGTTAGAACAACAAATGTTGCTAATTCCCCTATTTGTAGGTAATGTTTGGGAGATGTCGGATAGTTATTTAACTTTGTGAGCCTGGTAATCTGAAATGGTCTGGCTAAAAAAGAAGAAAGACACAGGTGTAGCTGCGGTCTTACCTACCCTCATGCGGGAACGGGGATGGGAAAAACAGCTTGATCTTCATTCTATTTTTCCACGTTGGCAAGAGCTCGTAGGTGAAGAGGTAAGCGACCATGCCCATCCTCTGAAAGTTGTTCGCGGTACTCTGTGGATGGAAGTTGAAAATTCTTCCTGGCTGCAGCACCTGCAATATCAGAAAATTGAGTTGTTGGATCTCCTCAACCAATCACTCAGGCTGACGAGACTGTCTGATATTAAAATGGTTTTGCCTGTCGGAAAAAAAAAGAGTGCTAAAGAGCCTGAACGTTCTGTGAGTTTTGTCAGACCGGATGAGAAAAAAATTGCAGCTTTTGAGCAGCAGGTGAACTGCATTGCGGATGAAAAATGCAGAGAGGCGCTGATGCAGTTCTGGTACCTCTCCCACGCATGCAAGATTAAAGACAGAGAATAGCAACTTCTATTTCTTTATCTTTTGCTGGGTTGCCGCCGGGGACGCCGCATCTTGGGGTGACAGCGTCGCCTCAATCAGGGAAGGTGAGTAGGGCTGCAGATGCAAATGGAGTTGCATTTTGTTTAACTTTGGTTATAGTGTCGACCGTGATTGTGAAATGCTTTTTCCCGCTGGAGGTGTATGTCGTTTAGTTACATATGTCCAGCCGTGAAAAATACTATATAAATAATAGTGCGCTCGTAGCTCAGCTGGATAGAGCAACGGACTTCTAATCCGTAGGTCGCAGGTTCGAATCCTGCCGGGCGTACCAATAATATCAGCCACTTAGTCAGCTTGACTGGGTGGCTGTTTTTGTCTGTGTAGCACTCTTGTAGCAGTGAATTTTACTGTGTCGAAGAATTTCCCGGGGCTGGCCTGTCATAATCCTGAATACCTTTTAACTGTAATCAGCACTGGAAAATCTTTGCAGATCTCGGTGGTC
>CAXMTO010000337.1:0-6442 GCA_964196355.1 uncultured Myxococcota bacterium | reverse complement strand
AATAATTACGCCTCTTCCGGCAACACTGAACCGATTACCATTATTGGTGAAGCATCAATTTTTTCCGCTGACATCATGGCCACAACGCGTTCAAATGAGCTCTCGATCATCAACTGTTCCCATACCTCCAACCTGGAAAATCTATCTGTAAACTGTTCCTGAAGCAGCGGCGGAACTTCTTTCAATATCTCTCTTCCTTTCTCCATAAGAGCTAAGTTCGTTTTCCGCTTATCATCCAAGCTCCGTTCTCTTGTTATATATCCTTTTTTTTCAAGACGTTTTGTAATGTCGGTGACAGTCGCCTGACTTAAACTTACACTTCTTGAGAGCTGGGTCACAGAAAGCTGACCATCGGTCAGCAGCGACTGCAATATTATCAGCTGGGGTCCGGTCAAACCAAATCTTTTCTTCAGGCTGGTAGAATGCTGGTCAATGGCCTGAATTATTTTCCTCAGGGCTATGAGAAATTTCCTGCTCCTCTCATCGTTTATGCTACCCATCATATCTCCTCTTCTCTCGTCTTACCTGAGATGTTCCACAGCATTCTCACTCTGCACTATTTAGTATCTTACTGCTGAAAGCCAGTCACTCCTTTCAGTACCCCCTTGAGGGGTGTAAAAAACAAGAAACTGAGGAATGTATTTTGAAATTATGCTGTTAGATATATCACCATGGTACTTATACCCCTCAGGTAAGCGATAGACTCCGAGCTGGTACTGAAAAATGGTGCTGGATTTTTACCGTTTACCGGTGTTCGATGTTTTTTGACATACACCTGAACTGCCGGGACGTACTGTAACAAAATCAGCATAAAAAACCATAGTATTCGATACAATTCACTTATTAAAACATGACTACTTACACAGAAAATTTCAATAGAAATGCAGGTGCAACACTAAACCATCGATTGACAAACTAGTTAGTATACGATATGTTTACGCAAAGCCGTACAAGGCTTAATTTTCAAATCTGCACCGCTGCACTGTCCACAAACCCTTCTCTGGTATTACACATCAAATGCTCTGCTGTCATAATGAGCAGAGCAATGTGTCGCCTGAAAACAATTGCTTTGTACTGGCCGGTCTGAACGCGGGCAGTAAAAATTGATGTTATGAAAAGTGTTTTAAAATTAATTTCCAAGCGCTTTGCTGCCAGTTTGCTCACTATTTTTGTGATCTCGCTCATCATTTTTATTGGTGTGGAGCTGTTGCCTGGTGATGTGGCGGAGACTGTTCTGGGACAATCCGCAACTCCCGAAACAGTGGAGGCCTTTCGGAAAGAACTCAAACTCGACCTGGAACCCCATGTCCGATATGTTGCATGGCTGAAGGAGTTTGTCCACGGAGATTTTGGTAACTCCCTCGCCAACGGCAGACCTGTTGCTGAATTAATTGGCTGGCGGTTTACCAACACAATGTTTCTCGCTCTGACCACTTCCATAATTGCAATTCCTCTGGCAATTTGCTTAGGAATGCTTGCAGCGTTTTACAGGAACACCTTCTTTGATAAATTGATTTCAACCACCACCCTGTCGTTTATCTCTTTCCCGGAATTCTTTATAGCGTATATTCTGATTGCTCTTTTTTCAGTGAAACTGAACATCTTTCCAAGCCTTGCAATCATAGAACCAAACATGGGCCTTGGTGCCAGACTCTATGCCATTTTGCTGCCGTCCATGACACTTACCTGTGTGGTGACTGCTCACATGATGCGGCAGACAAGAGCTGCTATTATCAATGTACTGGCAAGTGCGTATATTGAGATGGCCGAGATAAAGGGGCTTGGTCGACTGAGAATCATTGTCTATCATGCATTTCCAAATTCACTGTCTCCTGTAATTAATGTAATTGCAGTCAATATTGCGTATCTCATTGTTGGTGTTGTCATTGTAGAAGTGGTGTTTGTATATCCGGGACTGGGACAGCTGCTGGTTGACTCTGTCGCTAAAAGAGATCTGCCTGTAGTCCAGGCGTCTGGACTGATCTTTTCGATTGTTTTTATCTTTCTCAATCTTTTGGCGGATATCCTTTCCATGCTTTCAAACCCAAAATTGAGACAATCTAAAATTTAACAGGATTCTTTTGTGCTGAAATTATTACGCCAAGCTCCTCTCTCCGCTCAAATCGGCATGGCTATTGTTCTTGTTAATATTCTGGCTGCCGCCTTCGCCCCGATAATTTCACCATATGGAGAAACCAGTGTGGTCGGGGAGGTATGGGAAGGTTTTTCCGGAAAATATTA
This sequence comes from uncultured Myxococcota bacterium, assembly GCA_964196355.1. Classification (GTDB taxonomy): domain Bacteria; phylum Desulfobacterota; class Desulfobulbia; order Desulfobulbales; family Desulfocapsaceae; genus Desulfomarina. The sequence goes on along the minus strand of CAXMTO010000337.1, from coordinate 4,201 downwards.
TTTTGGCACAGACCATATAGGAAGAGATCTTTTCACGCGAATGATGTTTGGCGCAAGAAATACAATCTCGCTAGCATTTATAACAACGTTCCTTTCATTTCTACTTGGCTCATCTCTTGGTTTCATTGCTGCCGTGAAGGGCAACTGGACCGATCAGGTATTGAGTCGGTTTGTCGATATCATAATGGCATTTCCAACACTTATATTTGCTTTAATGATTTTATCTGTAATGGGATCTTCCATCCCTACCCTCATTTTCACAATAGCTCTTCTCGACTCCACCAGGGTCTACCGCCTCTCCAGAGCTGTTGCCATGGATATCGAAGTGATGGAATTTGTTGAAGCAGCACGCCTCAGAGGTGAAGGTCTCTGGTGGCTCATGCGTCATGAAATCCTACCCAATGCCATGCCCCCGCTGATGGCTGAATTTGGTCTGCGATTCTGCTTTGTCTTTCTGTTCATTGCCTCCCTGAGTTTTCTTGGCCTGGGATTGCAACCGCCTTTGGCAGACTGGGGAGGCATGGTCAGGGAAAATGCAGGGGCAATTACTTTCGGTATTTATACCCCTTTAATTCCCGCCGGCGCTATTGCACTTTTGACAGTGGGAGTCAATCTGATTGTTGACTGGTTCCTCCATTTGTCGAGCGGACTGCATGATTGAGAACACAAAAAAAACACATCTTTTAGGAATAATATGAAAAACTTACTGGAAATTAAGAATCTGTATATCGAAGGTTTTCACGATGAGCAGTGGCTGCCTATTGTACGCAACGTAAGCCTTCACCTGAAAAGAGGTGAAGTTCTTGGTCTAATCGGAGAGTCAGGTGCAGGTAAATCAACTATCGGGCTGGCTGCGATGGGTTATACCCGCCAGGGGTGCAGGATTGCCTCAGGGTCTATAAACCTGGACGGAACAGAAATAAGTGAAGCTTCTGATGAAGAGTTGATGGGGATCAGAGGGTCCAGAATTGCTTATGTCGCCCAGAGTGCCGCTGCTTCTTTCAACCCATCACATCGAGTCATAAAACAGTATGCAGAAGCACCGGTTCAGCATGGCCTGATGGGGCATGAGGAGGCAGAAGAAGAAGCCGTTGAGCTCTATAGGCGTCTGTTTTTACCTTCTCCAGAAAAAATAGGCTACAGATATCCCCATGAACTATCAGGGGGACAGCTCCAACGCTCCATGGTGGCCATGGCCATGTCCTGTAAACCCGATATTATAGTCTTTGATGAGCCCACGACCGCTCTGGATGTCACCACTCAGATTGAGGTTCTGGCCGCCGTCAAGGAAATCACAAAAAAAATGAACAAAGCTGCCCTCTATATCACCCATGATCTTGCGGTCGTGGCCCAGGTAGCCCACAGGATTATGGTATTACGCAACGGCCGCCTTGTCGAAGAAGGTGAAACCTGCCAATTGCTCGAAAAACCAAAAGAGAAATATACCAGAGAACTCCTCAATGTCAGAAGTATACGGCAGGAAAAAGCCATTACTGACAAAATGGAGGTGATCCTGAACATTGAGAATGTGACAGCAACGTATACCGGGAGGGAAAATGTTCTTGAGGATATTGACCTGACCGTCAGGAAAGGCAGAACGGTTGCTCTGGTCGGCGAATCCGGCAGTGGGAAGAGCACGCTGGCCAAGGTGATTACCGGACTTCTCCCCGCAACCCATGGCTCAATATCCTTTCTTGGAAAAGAACTTCCCCCTGAGCTGAAAAACAGGGAAAAAGAAGATTTAAGAAGAATGCAGATGATTTATCAGATGCCGGACACGGCGCTCAACCCCAGGCAGACCATCAGAAAAGTGATCGGCAGGCCCCTGCAGTTCTACTTCGGAATCAAAGGCAAAGAAGCCGACGAGAAGATCCGGGAGCTCTTAACAAAAATAGAGCTTGACCCTGACAACTACATTGATCGATTGACGACAGAGCTCTCAGGTGGTGAAAAACAGCGAGTCTGTATTGCCCGGGCACTGGCGGCTGAACCGGAGCTGATAATATGCGACGAGGTCACATCAGCCCTGGATCAGCTTGTAGCGGAAGGATTACTGGATCTTCTGCAGGATCTACAAAATAAAACAGATGTCTCCTATCTCTTTATTACCCACGATCTTGCAACCGTGAAGGCCATTGCCGATAAAATAGTAATTATGCTTAAGGGTAAAGTCGTAGAACAGGGTGAAAAGAAGCATGTTCTGTCTCCGCCTCATCATGAATATACCGAGAAACTGTTAGCCTCGGTGCCGGAGATGGACCCGGACTGGCTCGACAATCTTTTGGCCGAGCGTGCCTCAGCCTTTATGTGATCCCATAAATGATGAACTCGTAAAAAGGTCATTCGAAGTCTTAGATGGCTAAGTCATAAATTACAGCCTACACAAACTAATCCACAACCTAAAGAGAATAAAAATGTCCAACTTATCATTGCTGCAACGGATGTATAACGAGAGAAAAATTTCCCGCAGGCAGTTTATTGCCGAAGTCTCTGCATTAGGACTTGCCGCAGCTGTATCTCCAACTCTTTTAGCCGGGAATGTTATGGCGGCAACTCCAAAAAAAGGAGGTACGTTCAGGCAGGCTCTGACCGGCGGTGCTACCTCCGATTCTCTTGACCCGGGAACCCTTTTCGCCAGCCAGCCAATTAATGTAAGCACTCAATTAAGCAATTGTCTTGTCGAAATTGATCATAATTTCAAACCAGTCCCTGAACTTGCTGAGTCGTGGGATGCGTCACCGGATGCAAAGATTTGGACCTTTAAACTCCGTCAGGGTGTTGAATTCCATAACGGTAAAACCTTGACGGCCGAAGATGTGATTTTTTCCATCAATCACCACAGGGGAGAAGAGTCCAAATCGGCAGCTAAGCCGTTTTTAAAAAGTGTTCAAAACATAAAATCAGATGGAAAATTTACCGTCGTATTTGAACTTTCCGATGGTAGTGCCGACTTTCCTTTTATCATGGGTGATTATCACCTGAGAATTTATCCAAGCAACACCCAGGGCAAAGACTGGGATAAAGGAATCGGTACAGGTGGATATGTGCTGGAAAACTGGGAACCAGGCGTTCGCGCTTTTACAAAACGAAATCCAAATTACTGGAAAACAGACCGGGCCCATTTTAACGAAATCGAGACCCTTGCGATCGTTGATGTTAATGCCAGGACCAATGCGTTAAAAACTGGCCGACTGGATGCCATGGAACGAGCTGATGTCAAAACAGTGCATCTGTTGAAGAGAATGAAAGGCATTAACGTAACGGCTGTCACCGGGACCATGCACTATACCGTTCCCATGCTTGTGGACCAGGAGCCATATACAGACAGCGATGTCCGCATGGCATTAAAACTCGCCGTTAACCGTGAAGAGATGGTTAAAACCATCCTGAAAGGGTATGGGGAAGTGGGTAATGATCATCCCATTTCTTCGGTAAACCGCTACCGTGCAGACAATCTTGAACAGCGCACCTACGACCCGGACAAGGCAAAATTTTTCATGAAAAAAGCCGGAATGCTGGATCACACTTTTAACCTCCATGCCTCAGATGCCGCCTTCTCCGGTGCTGTGGATGCGGCAGTACTGTATCAGGAAAGTGCTAAAAAAGCGGGCATCAAGATCAAGGTTGTTAGGGAACCGAGCGATGGCTACTGGAGCAATGTCTGGACTAAAAAGGAATGGTGCATGTGTTACTGGTCGGGACGACCTGTAGAGGACATGATGTTTTCCGTTGCCTATGCAGAGGGTGCCCCCTGGAATGATACCCACTGGAGCCATGAGCAGTTCAACGTATTGCTCAAGACCGCGAGAGCAGAACTGGATGAGACAAAACGAGAAAAAATGTACGCGGATATGCAGGAAATCTGCAGGGACAATGGCGGTACAGTCGTTCCCATGTTTAATCAAATTGTTGAAGCTCATTCCACAAAACTGGAGCATGGTCCCATCTCTGCACATATGGAAATGGATGGCCATAAAAATGTTGAACGCTGGTGGTTCAAGTCATAGAACTCTAAGTTAAGACCCAAGAGAGGCTGAAACACATACCTTCAGCCTCTCTCCAAATACCAGCCGCCGCAAATTTTACAGCATCCCCCCAGTCTTTCCATCCAGTCCCTTCCTGATCATTATCCATCATGTATTAATGAACTCGTAAAAAGGTCATTCGAAGCTTTAGATGGCTAAGTCAAAAAGTTCGATAT
>CAXMTO010000336.1:0-8097 GCA_964196355.1 uncultured Myxococcota bacterium | reverse complement strand
TGCGGGTGGCATTGTCGGAAAAAGAACCAATGGTGCTAAAATCATACATGTCAAAGTAGTAGAGACATATTTGAAAAATAACAGTTACAAGCAATGCTCTTGAAATATTTACAGGGATTGTTGATGCATCGCCATAGCCTGCCAGGATGGCAACCACACCATTAATAACAATGAAGATGAGAACGCCCTCTCCAAAGACAAAGAAGATATTCCTGAGTGGGTAATATTTATTAAATAGATACGGCATCTTTTTGTAAACTACTTATAGCCAATTTAAAGGTTCAGGAAGATTTGCGTTTGCCCCATCTTTTCTTGGGCTGCTCCTCGTAATATTTCGAGTAGGAGGAAGAATAGTAGTCCTTATAACCGTAATAGTGGCCCTGCAACTTGGATTCCAGCCGGCTCATTTCAAAGGCATTGAACACGACCCCCAGGATTTTGTCCCTGCCGATCTTTTCGACAAGCTGCTTGGCATGTTCCTTTCTGGAATAGCCCCACCGAATCACCAGGATAATCTTGTCAACTTTTTTAGCCAGGACATCCGCTTCTGAAGCAGCCTGCATAGGTGGTGAGTCCAAAATGATCAGCCGATCAGGGTTTTGTCTTTCAAGGTCCTCGATCAGTGAGGCCATCTTTTGTGTTCCAATAAGTTCAGCCGGGTTTTTCGGCGGTTTACCGCTGCTCAATATCGAAAGCTTAGGCATAGATGTCGGTTGTATCAGCTGATCGATCGGCGTTCCGCTTTGCAGGTAGTCAACCAACCCCCTGGAATTTGGCAGACCGAATAATTTTGACAGGTTAGGGCGCCGCATGTCGCATTCAACCAACAGAGCATGCTTATCAATGCCCTGGGCGATGCTCACCCCAAGGTTGGCGCTGACAAAACTTTTGCCCTCTCCCGGGATTGAACTTATCACCAGAATAGACCGGGGGGGCTTGCCTGATTCAGGATAATAAATCTTGGTGCGAAGCATACGGATGCTTTCTGCCACCTGTTTCGAACTGCCGGCCACTATTTTCTGTAACTTGTAGTCCCAGCCATCTGTTTCATTACTGATGCCGACCTCTTCCGGAACAGAGGGATCTATCTTTTCAAATGCCGGAGGCTGAAGATTCATGACAGCTTCTTCAGGCTGCTTGACTTGTTCCCCCTCAACCGCCTGTGCAACAAGCGGATCATTCTGCCTGACATCTTCGTCTTTAGCCTTTTCTATTGCTATAGAATACTTGCCCAATATCTTCTCTCCTGTGTTATTTTGATTGATACTGCGGTTCAGGGCCAGACGCTCCATTTATGAACCCAACCTGTAATCCCATCCATATTAATTACTTTTAGCCAACTTCCTTGTTCTCCTTCAATCTGCATTACTGCGCCGTTATCTATTTGCTTTACTATGCTATCATTCAGACTGGGGCCACTCCGCAAATTCCCCTTTGCTGTTTTTAAGATTACTGAGCTATTTTCAGCCAGAAGTTTGTTTGCAACCCAGCCTTTCCTGTACTGAAAGTCCTCAACCTGCGACCATTCTTCCTGCTGATCGAGAATAAGCAGGGGGAACCCTGTTGATACAACTCGTAGTACTTCAAATTGCATCGAAGGACCTGAGCGAATATTGGCCCATGCAACCTGAGTTCTTATGCTGACATAATAGGTGCTGCTCGGAGTTTCTCCTGTAGCAGGATTTTCAGAAATCGCATCTCCTTCAGAGAGACTTGTTTTAGTCGCTTCAGATAAAGTTTTTTTTTTATCTGTTATACTATCTGCCGTATTATTTTTTTCTTCTGATATTCCTGCGGGCACAACAGCATTCTCAGAAAACGGGCTGATTTCCTGTGAAGACGACTCAGTCTTATATTTTCCTGGCATAACAAGTTTTTTCAGAGGCAACAGAATATTATTATCAACATGAGCATTCACTGTTTCAAACCAGACCTTTACCGGGGCTGCACCTGTAAGTCTGCCCCAGTATTCTGTTGTTGCTGCCATAGCTACAAAAATGGCAAAAAGTGCAACAACCGTCAGGGCCGCTCTTCCGGGTCGCAAAAATGCTGATTGCTTTTTGGGTTCATCTGCTGAATGTTTTGCCTTTGCGATATTTTCCTTGATCTTGACTGCTTCGGGCTTTTCTGCAGGCGTTGGCAGAACTTCTTCAGCCTGTCCCAGTTCCCTGGCGCACTCCCTGATTATATTTTCGTCAATTATGCCTCTCTGTTCCACAAACCCTGCAAGAAGAGAATTATCACAAAGGATATTGATAGTGCGGGGGATGCCTCCTGTTGCCCGATGAATTTCCCGGAAGGCATTTTGGGGAAACAGGACTGTCTTGCGGCCTCCCTTTAGCAGGCGGAATCGGATGTATGCCGTAGTTTCTTCCAGGGTAAGGGGTTCAATATTAAACCTGACAGCGATCCTGTTTCGCAAGGGAAGGAGTTTACGATGGTCAAGAAGATCATTTAATTCAGGCTGACCGACCAGAAATATACTCAGTATTCCAAAAACTTCGTGAAGTTCCTGGTTGGAAATTAGACGGATCTCTTCAAGCACCTCGAGTGACAAAACCTGGGCTTCATCAATAATCAGCAGAACGAGTTCATTGTTTTCTTTACATTTATGCAGAAACCGGCCGAATGAGATAATAAATTTTGCCTTGTTGCCATCAAATTCATCCAGTCCGAACTTGGCACCAAGAAAATAGTAAAATTCCTGCACCGTAAAATTGGGATTAGGGATATAGCAGAGATGGATATTGCTTTCCAGTGACTGGATGAGGCTCTGCAGCAGGGTTGATTTGCCTGATCCGACATTGCCGGTAAGCTGCAGGAAACCTTTATGGTTTAGAACACCGTAGCGTAAAATCGATATCGCCTCCTGGTGTGTTTCGCTCAGGAATATCACACCAGGATCAGGGGTAAGCTCAAAAGGCTTATGTGAAAAACCGTAATATTTACTATACATAAATTAAATAATAACTAGGCCTTTATACCAGAGAAAAGCTATGAAGCCGCAAAGTACAGAGTAAGAAAGAAAAAGGATGAAAAACCAGATAGTGGACTTAACATATTGCATCCTCTGTTCTTTGTCAGTTCTGATAACAGGAATGGCGCAGGCCACAGGCAGATTGAGAAATTTTTCCAGATCATGGGCATCCCGAAATGACGTATCCAGGAGTTCTAATCCAAATCCCGTGACAGCACCAGCAGCAAGCCCAATTCCGAGGGCGGCAAGCATTATTTTAATAAAATCAGGAGAAAAGGGGTTTGCAGGGAAATTGGCCGGGTCGATAATCTTGAACTGGCTGCCTTTCTGCCTTCTTTCCAGGCTTTCGGCAGAATCCGCCTGGATATTTAGGCTGACAAGACCGCTGTAGTGGCTGCTGTACTGCTTATAGTCTCTGTTCAGGTCCGTCCATTCAGCCTCCCGTGCCGGAGTAGCTTCGATCCATTTCATATACTGTTTTATCTGTTCCTGGTTTTTTTCTTTTTCTTTTTGTAATTTCATTATTTCATAATCAACACTTTCGTTCTGTTTCTTCAGGGCATAAAGTTGCGGATCCATCAAATTCTGCGCATCGGCTGTCCGGGTATCTTTATCCTGCTCATCCGCAGCGGTATCTGTTTCAGCTTGAGTTTTCATATCTTCCTGCAGATTTGCGATGAGGCTTTTTAATCTTCTGACATCAGGATGTTTTTCCGTGTACCTGCTCAAAAGGGTGTCGAGCTGAGCCTGTAGTTCTGCAATTTGAGCCGCATTTCTTCCGTAGGGGCTGCCACCGGTTAATTGGGATAGCACATCCTGGCGTATGGAAATTTGTTCCTGGATCAGTACTTTTGTTCTTTCCAACTCCTGCCGGGTGTTCTGGTAATTCTGATACTGAACCTGGAGTGCATTCAGCCGGGAAATGTTTGGTTCACGCTGGTCCGGCATCTCGTTGTAATATTTCAACTTGTACTCACGCATGGCAGCTTCTTTTTTGTTAAGTGCATTCTTGGCCATGTTAAGTTCATCTTTAATGTAAGACGAAGTTTCCGAAACGGTCTCTTCCCGCAGGCGCATATTTTCTTCAATAAATTTTGCCGCCAGGGCATTTGCTACAAGCAGAACTGTTCGCGGCACAGCTCCCTTGTAAGACACCGTAAAAATATTTCCCGTGCGGTCATTACTGATTGATATATCCTTTTTTCGCATTTTACCAACCACATCCTCCATGGGTAGGCGAGCCCGAAGATTTGGATAAAGATTAAACTGCGTAATAAGGTTCTCCAAATTTGACCGGCTGGTAATCTGCTGACTGACTGTGCTGACTATATCCTGAAAGCGGCCCATGTCAGGGGACAGCTGTGTGGGATTAAGCTTCTGCTGATACAAAATAAGAGATGAGGCGCGGTATACTTTCGGGGCTCGGAGATAGTATCCTAATCCTATAGCAAGAGCAAAAAGCATGCAGATGAAAACAATAATTTTTCTGCGCAGCAGGATATTAAGAAACTGTTTTATCAGCTGACGTTGTTCCTGGTTTATCATATTGAAAATGCCTTTTAAAGATAATGAGTTTTATATTCAGTGTATCCAGCGATACAATTCTCTGGAAGTGCCCAAGGTTATGAAAAACCTATGCTCCTGGTAGTCATTGGCATCGAGGTCGTATTGCACATTAGTATAAACATAACGGCCTGACACGTAAAACCAGCGCCAGAAGCTATACGAAATGTTGCCAAAGGCAATATAATTCTTTTCATCACTTACCAGGGGGTTTTCCAGAAAGGCATCATTGCGTATAGAAGCTCCCAGGCTTGCGGAGAGGTCTTTTGCCACCTGCCAGCTGACACCGGTGTTTATACTCTGATATTCTGAGAGACCTTCATCGGCACGATCAAAGTACCTGGTTTCATCAAAGTTGTCAGAAAAGCCGCCGTTTGCACCAACAAACCAGGAGCCGTTTTCAAATTGGCTCGTATAGTTAATGGTAAAAGAAGCAGATATACGTCCATCGTCACGTCCATCGTCGTCATCTCTCTTTAGATATGTTGGTCCTGCCCTCATGGACAGACTTTTACGGGGTGAAAAAGCATGGGTCCAGCCGAGATTGGCGCCCACATCATAATAACTACTATTATTATCACTCGGTCCGATTGGAATATCGGCGGAAGGAGTATCATAATTTTTTTCATTATAGTGATAGTTCAACCCAGCAGATATACTATCTCGTAGCGATAAAGAATGGCCATAATTGAGATTAAAATGCACATCGTGACCGATATAATCCTCTGTTATGTCAAAGTCCGCATCGGTATAACTGTATGACAGGCTGGTATTCCATCCTCGATAGAACGAGTATGAAATGTTGCTCCCCGCCTTATTATACTTGTAGTTGTTCTGGTCAGGCTCATCATATTCCAGGATCCGGTTGTTATAGTAGAGAGTGACATCACTGTTTCTTGTAGTTTGGTAATCCAAACTGGTTGAAAAAGAATTAGTCCAGAATTTCTGCCTGCCGATCGTGCTTGAAAAGGTTGGTGTTGCCTGGGCTGTATTGTCACCTGTCGTATCTTCCCCGTCTTCATCAAGCGGGTCATCAGGTATTCCAGTTGCTGTCGAAGACAGGTTGTCAGCCCACCAATCAATTGATCTGATAAGAGTATCACTGAGATTAAAACGCAAACGGCTTGATAAATTCCGCCAGGTATTGATATTCATTAGAAGATCAGAATCTGCAAAGGAATCTTCAGCTGTTCTGAAATTATATGAAAACGATTGACCATAGCTAATCAAAAGAGCCCCATTCTTTGCCTGCCTTCTATGACGCAGATAAAGATTGGCACTGGCCCATGCATCCCAACTGTCAGTCGTCTCAGCTTCTGTTTTTCTTATGTTGTAATTGGCCCTGAGAGAAACACCTCCCGATAAAATGGTTGTTGCGTTTGTTGCAGCTTTTACTGAAGAAATATCCGGCAAAAGGACATATAAAAAAAAGATAGCAACTATGGTTTTTCTCATATTCTCTCCCCTGGGGATAAAATTGTATTGCACTTGTTCTATGGCACTATAATGGTGTCACCATACTGGATCAAGATATTCTGGGCCAGGTCCTTGCCCTTGACAAAGGTTTTATAATCAAAGGAAAGCAATTCATCCTTGCCTGAACTCCGCCGCACAAGCATAATATCATCTTTATCAGCCCATTCCCCCAAACCACCTGCTATGGCAATTGCCTGCAAGAGATTAATCGGAGTATCCAAGGGATACTTACCGCTGCTTATGTTTCCAACCATGTAATAAACCCTGCTGTTACTTGCGGTCAATATTACCGTTACAGTGGGTTCTTCAATGATCTCACCTATTTTTTCCTCCAGGATTTTGGCAAGCCCCATGGGGTTATTACCTGCAGCCATTACGTCGCCAATCAGGGGCAGGGAAATCCTGCCATCCAAACGGACAATAACCTGCCGTGTCAGCTCAACTTCTTTCCAGACATTTATCTCCAGAGCGTCGCCAACGTCGATAATGTAGGCGTCTTTTTCATTATTCTGTTCAGCTTCAGCACTCTCTTCAGCAAAGGCCTGGCAATAATATCCAGCACCAGTAAAAGTTATGAGAAAACAAAATGTAAAAAAAATAAAATACATATACCTGTTTCCAACCATGTATACCTCCGCAATTTAGTGTGTTTTAAAAAATATAAATTGATACCATATAGCCGCATAATATGCAATTACTGCGCCACTAACTCAGACAAAAGCCCTATTTTGTATTTCCTGTGGCGATAGGTTTCTCTTCCGGCAAAATGAGACAGGTAAGTTCGTTTCCATATACCGCCCCGGTGTCTATCCCGATTTTATTGGTGTCTATCTTAGGATAATCGTAAGGAGTATGGCCGTATATCACCTTTTTCCCGTAATTATTGGCAGAGTTAATGAAATCGTCCCTGGACCAGAAAAGCCAATCAGGTGACTGTTGGGTCAGGTGCACCCCCGGCTGCAAGCCGGCATGAACATAGATATAATCTTCATCTTCCCAGTATGGCAGAAGCTGCTCAAAAAAAGCAAGGTGATCCTTTGGAAGCTTCCCTGCCAGATCATTAATTGATTCAGGCGGGATGCCATAACTTCTCAAGGTGGCATCTCCTCCCATGCTTAAAAAATCATTCTGGCCATAGCCTTTCATGGCGCCCAACAGCATGAACTCATGGTTGCCCATAAGCGTTATAACCCTGATATGTTCTGCACGGAGTTTAAGAACAATGTCAATAACCCCCTTGGAATCAGGCCCCCTGTCTATATAATCCCCGATAAATATAACGATATCATCCTGTGCCAAAGGTTTGATTTTTTCAAGCAGTTCTGATAACAGGCCGGAGCAGCCGTGGATGTCTCCTATTACAAAGGTGCGATTCATTTTTTGTTGATGCGAGATAAACTAATATTATATATAGGCTCATTGCTCCTCAAACTTATTATTATTGGGGATATATAGTTTCTTTACATAGCATTTCAAAGAAAAATATTTAAACTGCATCTAATTTTTTGCATAATACTTGTGGAACATCCCCTCTTTTCCATTTTATTGTGAAATCTTTCCATGCTTCCGGAACAATTCTTCCGTATTTGTGGAAATATTGTTCCGGTTAAGTCAACAAACCTCATGGTTTGCCCTTTGGATGTCCATTGTCAATTCTTAACAAATAATTGCCTTGATGGATAAGAGGGCTCCATGTCCCCTTATTGCTCCAAGGCACAAATAACATTCTTCCCTGTGTCCAAGACACGGAGCAGGCTGTCATATTTTCTTTAAGAGAATAAACGATACCAGGGAAAAGAAATGCTTTTCTTGTCCTGGAGATAGGAAAAATGTCGCGGGGACAGATTGATGTCCAGCGTTATTTTATGGCCATTGATATGGCAAAATTATAAAAACGCCAGTAGCAGTCCATTTTTGCAAACCCGGCCTGCTCCAACCATTTGAAATGGTCTTCCAGGGTTACCGGATAATCCTTGGTCATGTGTTTATCAAGCCAGAAAGCAGGGTCTTCACCGTTTGAGGAAATAAATTTCATCCAGTTGCTGTATTGCAGGTTCCGGGTATCCCAATCCTCATCAATG
>CAXMTO010000335.1:0-4166 GCA_964196355.1 uncultured Myxococcota bacterium | reverse complement strand
CGGGGCAGCTGCACAAAAAGAGCAGAAAGAAATCCTGCGCGAGGTGATGTTAAAGACTCTTAAAAAGTTTAATAAAAAAATTAACCCACGCGCGGTTGACATGTTTTTTGAACGAGTCGGCTTCCACCCCGTCGCTGTTGTCGTTGAAACTGAGAAACTCGCACTCTATGCTGCGGATCGTGATGTTATCACCAGCGACGACCTTCAGGCAATGGTAGGTCACAGCAGAGAAGATGCCCTGTTCGAACTCACCGATGCCTTTAGTAAAAGGCAGACAGAAAGAACCCTGGCAATACTTAACAGACTGCAGGAACAGGGCATACATGGACTGGCTATCCTTGCCACCATGAGAAACTTCATTAAAAAACTCCTTATATTCAGATCTCTGCAGATGCAAGCCAGTCCCGCATGGAGAAGGAATATGAATGCAAATGAATTTCAAAACTCATATCTCCCTCAGTTACGAAAATCTGAAGAGTGGAGTGAACTGCTCAAGGGGCATCCTTACGCCCTGTTTATGAGTTTTTCCAAGGCATCAGAGTATAGCATCACTGGACTCAAATCCTGGATGGAGCTCCTTTTTCAAGCCGAATTTCGCCTCAAAGGATCTCCCCTCCCCGCACCGCTTGTTCTGGAAGAACTTTTTCTTACCATGCTCCACGGAAGTGGATACCCCGCCATTCCCAAAAAAATGCATCCATGATATATTGAAATTGAAGCATTTAATATTATCTTTACGGTACTGCCCAAGTGCACCTTGAGCAGCTTAAATTCAATAAGTAAACAGAAACTAACCCCGACGAGCGGGATAAGCACCTTGGTGACGTAACCATGTATATAATTTTAGAAGAAGTTCTTCGACTTCTTGTTGATTATGACAGGGTTTCAGGAGTAAGGTACTAAAAAATGAACTGAACACCGCATTCTCAAATTATTAACTATGGCAGAAGACAACAGTAGTTCCCAGGGTTCAGTTGCAACTGAAGACCTTGTGGAAATCAAGGAACCACGGCTTTACAAAGTACTGCTCCACAACGATGATTACACCAGTATGGAATTTGTTATCTCCATGCTTAAGACTGTTTTTGATAAATCTCCCCCTGACGCCGCCAAAATAATGCTTAATGTTCATCACGAAGGCAAAGGTGTCGCCGGTATATACACCCGGGAGATCAGTGAAACCAAAATTTCCATTGTCCATCAGTTGGCGGAAAAAAATGGTTTTCCCCTTCGTTGTTCAATGGAAATAGCGTAAAAAAGCTAACACCCAGAAGGGGGTATAAGTACCTTGAAGGTGTTTCTAACACTATGGTTTCAAAAATGAATATTTATTTTCTGCCATTCTGCACAATACCCCCCTTGAGGGGCGCAAAAAATAAAATATTTAGGGGTAAGGTACTAACACCCCACGAGGGGTTATAAGTACCATGGTGATATATCTAACAACATAATTTCAAAAGACATTCCTCGGTTTCTTGTTTTTTATTACAGAAGTTCGGGAGTAAGGTACTAACCCCGGTAAACGGGAATAGTCGAGATAAGGATACAGACAAGAGCTATGCTTAGAAAAACATTGGAAAAAGCCCTCATCAGGGCCATACGGGAAGCAAAGAATCACAATCATGAGTACGTGACGGTTGAGCACATGCTCTACGGCTTGTTGCATGACGAACTCACCAGCTACATAATTACAGAATGTGGTGGTTCTATCGAGGCACTGAAGGAACGGCTGGAAAAGTTTTTCGTCATGGAGATCCCGAAGTTATCTGCCACCGGAAGAGGTGAGCCAGCTCAAACAATCGCCTTTAACCGTGTTTTGCAGCGTGCCGTAGCCCACGTACAAAGTTGTGGAAAACAGCAGGTGGACAGCGGCGATGTTCTTGTTTCTATTTTGTCGGAAGATGAATCCCATGCTGTATATTTTCTTACATCTGCAGGTATTGGCAAAATGGCGGTAATTAATTTCATCTCCCATGAATTGCCGGCTGAAGGATTACAAAAGGAGCCGCTCTCTTCACCTCCCAAGAATCCAAATGCACAGCCCGAAAACAACGATGCAAAAATACTTGAAGAATTCACCATCAACCTGACTGAGAATGCAGCCAAGGGCAAACTCGATCCTCTCATCGGCAGAAACCTTGAGCTCAACAGAGTTATGCAGGTGCTCTGCAGAAGGAAGAAAAACAATCCCCTCCTCGTCGGAGAACCGGGTGTGGGGAAAACGGCAATGGCTGAAGGATTAGCTCTACGCATTCACGAAGATGGAATCGCCCGCGGCGATAATAAAAAACCTATCGTCCCGGATCTTTTGCAGAATGTTGACATTCATCTGCTCGACATGGGCAGTCTTGTCGCCGGAACAAAATATCGAGGCGATTTTGAGAAACGGCTAAAAGGGGTAGTCTCAGCTATTGAAAAAAAGAAAAACTCAATCCTGTTCATAGACGAAATACATACCATAGTCGGTGCCGGAGCGACAAGCGGCGGATCAATGGACGCTTCAAACCTGCTTAAACCTGCTCTTCAGGCTGGCATTCTTCGTTGTATAGGTTCTACGACTTATGAGGAGTACAAAAACCAGATAGAAAAAGATCGTGCTCTTTCCAGAAGATTTCAGAAAATAGATATCGAGGAGCCTTCCGTTAAAGATACCGGTCTGATCCTCAAGGGACTGCAACGCCAATATGAAGAACATCACAATGTCAAATATTCCAAAAATGCGGTCAAGGCAATGGCCGAATTGTCTGATCGATATATCAATGAGCGTTTTCTGCCCGATAAAGCCATAGATGTAATGGATGAAGTTGGCTCCTTTTTCCGACTGGAAGGCCGGCAGGGAGCCATGGTTAAAGTCAGTGACGTGGAAAAAGTGGTTTCGAAAATCGCCCGAATCCCTGCCAAAAGTGGTTCCAACTCCGAAATTAATGAACTGAAAGAACTTGCGGCGAATCTCGAATCCGTCGTTTTTGGCCAGAGTGAAGCGATAAAGGCGGTCACCACTGCAGTGAAACGATCACGGGCAGGACTTGGTAACCCGGACTCACCCACAGGTAGTTTCATCTTTGCGGGGCCCACGGGGGTCGGAAAAACAGAGGTCGCACGGCAACTCGCCGAGATACTCACCGTCCACTTCGAACGCTTTGATATGAGCGAGTATATGGAAAAACATGCGGTGGCGCGACTCATTGGCTCCCCCCCCGGATACGTTGGTTTTGATCAGGGTGGACTGTTGACGGAGGCCATACGAAAGCACCCTCACTCAGTACTTTTACTTGATGAAATTGAAAAAGCGCATCCAGATATCTTTTCTATCCTGCTGCAGGTAATGGACCACTCGACGCTGACTGATAATTCTGGAAGAAAAGCCGATTTTCGCAATGTCATCATTATTATGACGACCAATGCCGGTGCCAGAGAAATGACGACAAACAGTATCGGTTTTGTCACAGAGAAAAAAGGAAAAGATCAGACGGCAATTAACAAATTGTTTGCTCCCGAATTCAGAAACAGGCTGGATGGTATCATCTCGTTCAGTTCTCTCGATGACGAAGCAACAGAAAAAGTTGTAGACAAACTCATAAAAGAGCTCGAGGAACAGCTTGCAGAAAAGCGGGTATCGATAAAGCTCACCAATGAAGCACGTAAATACCTTGCAAAAAAGGGATACGACCCGGATTATGGGGCAAGACCACTGCGTCGACTCATTTTGCAGGAAATAGGCGATACCCTCACCGAAGAGATCCTGTTCGGTGAACTTGTAAGAGGCGGCGAAGCGACAATAGGAGTCAGAAAGAAACAGCTCATCTTCAAATATAAAAAATAGCTTTTCAAATGATTATTTTTTACGGGTCTCTATATCCCTCAGGAGGAATATTCAGAAAATCCCGGTTTTCAGGGTAAGACAGAAGCCACCTTCCAATTCGAGGGGAAGAGTTGATCGCATCGCATCTGACTCTTCCCCTCTTTCGTTATCCCCTCCTAAATTCTCTTCTCCTAGCCCGGATTTCTCACCAGCAAAGATGATTACATATTCAAGAAGCACCCCAGTGAACTATAGTAGTCTATGTTTGCTGGGGTAGCGACGCTGCAGGTAAGCGAACGCAGTGAGACTCCGGATGTGATCATCTCTGCTGGTTTTTGGTGAACATTGTGTAAAATTTCTCGTC
>CAXMTO010000334.1:0-6770 GCA_964196355.1 uncultured Myxococcota bacterium | reverse complement strand
AAAATTTGCTCAGGAATATATAATAACTGGAAACGCCACCAAAGCGTACAAACTGGCCTACGACACTTCATGTATGAAGCCTACCACCATTAACCGAAAGGCCAAAGAGTGTCTAGACCACGGCAAGATATCGGCAACAATAGCGCAGTTGCGATCAGCCATGGCGAAACGAGCTCAAATTGATCAAGATATGTTGACGGGGGAATACGCTCGGATAGCTTTTCTGGATTTCCGAATATTCTTTGATGACCTGGGCCAATTGATACCGGTATCTGAATTAAGCGACGATGCGGCCGCTGCATTAGCCGGGCTTGAGACCGTAATAACAGGATCCGGCGACCAGGTTGAATATCTGAAGAAGATCAAGACCCACGATAAACTTAAGGCACTCAGAGATCTTGCCAAACATCTGGGTTTTTTTAAAGAGGATAATAACCAGCAAAACCTTCCGGTAGTCATAGTCCATGACCCTAGCAGGGACGAAGAAGATTAAAAATTTCCCCGTTCACTCGGTTTTATTTGAACAATTGCAAGGAATCATAATAAACGTACATTTTCCCCGCTTGCCGCCGGTGATCTCTTTCAAAAACCCTGACGTTTCCAAACGAGCAATCAATTTGTGGGTAGAAACGGGGGATGCCCTTGTAAATACTATGCGTCCAGCAAGCCAGCACCACGAAAGGCCCGTTTTACAGCACGATATACATCCTCAAAGTGAGCTAACTCAGCCATTTGATTTGCAAGGCGTATATCCCACAGTTTTTTCAAACGAGTTTCCTTTTTACTCAATTCATCACCCACTCCTTCCAGACTTCTTCCCCGGAAATCGAGTTTATCGATAATCTCTGGGAAAATTGCCGCCAGATCCATTTGCTCCTGATCTATGAGATACCAGATATCATAAAGATCGCGTGGTTCATTGCGAGCCCGGTCGGTTAAAGCAGCTACTTTCTCTGATAAAATTTCTTCCAGGGAATAGACCTGAATGGTCGCATCCTCCGGCAAATCCTCATACTCCTTATACCCCTTCAAAACCGGTCTGTTTTGCAATGGCTGAACAAGCCTTTCATTAATGGTTATATCGACCTTTACTTCCTTTGTTGACATACTCGGCAAGGGGCCTTCATAGGCAAGGTAAAAAGTATGACTGTTCTGATGTGATTTACGATCTTCATGTGAATAACGGATGAGTATCCCAGATTCCTGTTGGATATCAGTGAATATCTCTTCTAACCCGGCAATAATTTTTTCAAAGGATGCTTCCGTCGCTAAAGTAAAATCCAAATCTTCGGAAAAACGATAGTCACCAAAGTAACACCGTTTCAACGCAGTTCCACCCTTAAAGGCAAGAATATCTCGAAGTGACGAACGGGAGAGACCAACCAGAAACCATGCCAGGCAATAATCCCTTTCAAGAACAACCTCCGGGATTCGGCGGCCACCAGCCTTTGCAAGACGGTTGGATAGCAGTGAAATATTTCTTTGGGGGATCATTATTCAGGTTCTTATGATGTTTTTGATTTCTTCCGGGCTTACATTGAGCCGCAGTCGCCAACGGGCAATGAATTTCCCCTCGGCCGGCATGGCAGGGTCGAGAAGCATATAAGTGGAGGTAAGTTTTTTGCGCAACAAATCCACCTGGCCGGTTTCTTTTGTCTCAAATAGCTCAAGTAGATAACCAAGCCTGCGATAAACAGCACCGATGCCCAGCATCAATGCGTACTCGACCAGTTGTTTTACATCCATATTCTGACGGCGCATCCAGTATCCTTTTGCAACCTCACTGAAGCCACCGCAATACTCCGATTGTCTGAGCCCATCAATCACGGTTCTTTCCAGGTCACTGACTTCGACTTTCTGAGTCTTGGTCACCCAATGATGCGTTGTACCAAAAAAATGCTTTGGTTTGCAGCTGACAAAACGAAATTCGGTTCCAATCACAGACCTTGGACGTATTTGCTTTGTACTGGTCGTATACACCACAAGCTGTGGTTGGGTAACCATCTGGTGGATATCCATGGCTGAAGAATGAGAAATAAAACAGTTCTCTCCTCCGGCAATTTCTGCAGCCACTATATATGGATTGCCCAAGTATTCCCGCTCGTGACCCAGTTCAGACGGAATCAGGATAAACAGTCCAGGTTTGATCCGGGTTGCCAGACCTCGGGAAACGAGACGGGTTGTCAACGTTCGGGCCGAATTGCTGTCCCTCCCGGTTATTTTTTCCACATCCCTAACGGAAAAAATCATTTTCTGCTGCTCGTAAAGCTCGGCAAGAAGAAATGCTATCCTGGGACCAATGGTTTTTGCTTGTAAATTATATTTCATATGCAAAACAGTATGTTCTTATAATCATATTGCATGCAAAATATAATTTGTCAATCAAAATGTTATATTTTAAAGTTGATACGTTGCAAAATATGACTCGTTTTACATTTTAAATACAACTTTCTACGTCTTATTTAATGTGCAATTTTCGGCCTTCCTTTGCAAAAAGACCGATTGGATTCTGTGAAGAAGATAAAGTCCTACAATAAACTGAAAGCGCTTGGAGATCTTGGTAAACATCTGGGGTTCTTTAAAGAGGATAATAGCCAGCAAAGCCTTCCGGTAGTCATACTCCATGATCCTTGCCAAGAGGAAGGAGAAGAATAAAGGCAGCAAAGTGCAGGTTACTAATTGAGCGAGCCTTGAAATAAAACTGTTGGAAAGATTCAGCCTCTCGTATTTGGTATTGTATTCATGGTGTGATCGGTTCAGCTCACATGTGGGTTATTTGGTACATTGTACCTTTTAATGTGCTCTTGTAAGCTGACCACTGATGCGGGGTGGAAATATAAAAATGTCTTCAAAACTTGGAGCTATTTCCATCCCAAAACAAGTTTATATTTTATACACCATCAATTTTTAAATTCATTTACGGGGCAGATCCGACAAGAAATTACTACATATGCAGTTTGGGTAGCAAAAAAATGCTCTGGAGGAGACTGAAATTATGAGTTATGCTCCCTGCTATAGCGCTCAGCAAAATTGATACACTACTAATTTTACAATAAAAATTTACAATTTTCTTGATAAAAAGGTAAAGATTTATATAAGGTAACGAGTTCCAGTCATTTTTAAGGAGATTTGAGTGTTTATACGTATAAACAAAAGCCACCTATAAATATAATATACTGGAATAATTCAGAATTTCCATATCAAGCTATTTGTCTACCCTCATGAATTAATCCATTCCATCCTTCAAACTCCCTACTACGGTGGCACAAACCGATAATTTGCCAGAAATACCTGAATGCTGCGGGATTTTATTTCAAATTCTTTGGCGGGGTAAACGCTTGCCTATGTCAGCCGACATGTCATTTTATCTGAGTAGAACTGTATCATTTTATCTGAGCGCTATAGCCCTGACCTAACCTTGCAAGAAGATATCTCTTCCTCTGAAATAGTGTTTTGAGGTAGGGCTTACAGGAGCTGCCATGCGAAGATACGTTTCGTCCGATATTTTCTGGAGTCATTTTGGATTTCCCGAAGATGAAGACACCTTTTTATGTTGCTAGGGTTTTGGGATAACTTCTCAACTATCAGTAGATCTCTCAACAGTGGGACAAAATCAAGATCAAAAAAGTTCATACTGCCAATCTTAATCTGGGGTCGTCACTGGTTGGTATGAAAGTACTATCAATCATCGGATGCTGGATGAATGGAGCAATTAGCTCGGTTGATAATCTGGAAACATCAATTATTGAGAGTGCTCCATTTTCGGCTAATTTTCTGGAAATAAACTTGGATTTTTGAGATTCCCATAATGCTCCATTCTCACGCAGCTTTTTGGAAAAGATTAAATCAAAACTTCACAGGAAGCACCTTTCGTTGGAGTAAATGAGAAGACTGATTACCTTCGTCTTGGCAATGTAAGGTTAAGGCTCAATTGCTGAAATAACCTGATCAGGAAAATTCCTCAAGCCACTGTTCGAGATACACGTCTAGAATGGCTTAGGAACGCCATAGTACACAGATGTAAAATCTAATTAAACTGGTGTCTTAAGCAACAATTGCCTTAGATTCCTGACCGTAAGAGTTATCGATATAAATCCCCATTAAATTGATCGATTGTCGCGTGATAACCTGCAATGCTAGACCACCACCGGTAAATATCCACTACAGTCGTTGGTACCTATCGAGCCATTCAATACTGCTATGGCTGTCCAGTGGTCTGAAATCTGCTTGAGGCTGAACAGCCCTAAGAAGGCACTGTGACTCTCGTTGGAAATTAGAATTAAATCCTCATCAGCTGCTGCCTTGAGGTTTTTACATTCTGGTTCACTTTCAATATCGCAGGGGATATCTCCATCATTGTATGTATAACCTGCCATCGGAAACATCTGGATGCCCCATGGAGCTATTCCAAGTTTTGAAAGCGGGGCGAACGTACCGATGGAATAATTGGTCTATGTCCCGCCATCATCAAACTCGTTTCTTCCGAAGTTTACATTGACGATACCAAATCTAAAAAGGCAGGAGCCTCCAATACGCCATTCATCCAGCCCCTCATGAAGGCGGACGTTGATTTTACGGACGGGATCGAATGCCATTGAACCTGAAACAGCTAGATCATGGCTACCCAACTCATTTTGGTCGTGCGATGCGCCAGCTGGGTATTGAAATGATTGCCGCCTATTCCCCTGAGGCTCGCGGGCGAAGTGAGCGCATGTTTGGTACCCACCAGGGTAGATTACCTCAGGAGCTTGCTGCAGCAAATATCACAACTATGAAAGAGGCTAACCGTTATCTCCGAGAAATTTATTTACCCGCCTTTACCTCAGAATTTAAGCAGCCTGCGATGGAAGAAGGCTCTGCCTTTATTCCATATATTGGCCATAACTTGGATGACATTCTTTGTGAGAAATATGATCGTGTGGTAGGCAATGATAACTGTGTTGCCTTTGAGGGGCGTACACTTCAGATTCCCGGAGATCAAGTCAGGCATCATTACGTAAAAGTAAAAGTTCGAGTGCATCGATATGGTAATGGCAATCTTGGAGTTTTTCACGGTCCTCGCAAACTTGCAGGCTATTGCAGTAACGGTGATCTGCTAGCGATAAAACAAAAGGTTGCAGCATGATATCCGCCGCCAGAGCCCTACAAGCTCCGACGAGTTAATTCCCACGGGACCCATTCTCGCAGCATGGCTCTGGCAGCTACCCGTCTTGCAGCTACTTTACAATGAGAGGAGGACCGGACAGTTTATTTGCTTTAAAACCGGACATATCTATTTGTTGCTAACACAACCTCTGGAGATGGTCCGTTAAATGGTCCCCATGTTTTTGTGATAATACCAACATGTGTCATTGCCGAGTTATTCAACGTACTATAGACCACAGATCTTCCTCATTCAGAAGCGCGACTATATATTTCATGAGCTAATTAGTCATGCGCTAGTCAGTGATGCCTCCTTTCATCACTCAATCAATATCCACCATAATATAGTGTTTCTCTTCAAGCAGATAATGTATTCCTTCACAGTTTTGCAGGGGAACCCCTTGCAATACAACAGGTATACAGTTCTCTGGGAGGATGGGTATAGACACTTCTGTTCGGGTGATTTTTTTACGAATAGACTGACGAGCCATTACCACAACATCTGCCGAGGTAAAATGTAGCAATTCCTCTGTAGGGAGAGAATCAACTTTCTCTGCACCGTCTGGTGGCAAAAAAGTGAAAATATTGTCATCAATAGTAGGGTTTGTATTCCAGTTTCTGAATCGCATTTCGTACTGGGGACCAGATGTTAAGAACTTGCTGGTTATTATCAATTTCATCGGAAGTGGGATTTCCCCAGCCTGTACCCAGATTTGCCAGTCTACCTTATCTTCACGGAAAGCCAGGTGATGACATCGTATCCCGTTTACATCACCAACTCCAATATATGAACTACTTTCAGTATTGTGCGTGAGAGCTTCGTAGGGATTCGCGAGTAGAATACCTGTGCCAGGCACCGGCAATCCTGTCTCCATCTGATAAATCATAAAAACATCATCAATTGTTCCTGTACCAGAGAGTTGGCCATACGTGGCTGTTTTTTCTCCATATAAAGTCAGAGTCTCACCATCATAAATCAAATATACATCTGCATCCATGCCCTCTCTTTGTATGTGTAATTTCGATGGGCGCTCCATGATAATCTTTGCAAAACTGCTGAGTTGCAGTTTCTGGGCATCACTGGTTACAATCTCGAAGTCTATATCGGTGTCCACCGTAAATTTTTTTGTATTTCCGAGATAGGAGGACATCGATTTGAGCAATTCATCGGCCTTAATATCCAGAATTTCTTCACCTGTCGAAAACTCAGCACTCAAGCAGGTAAACACAATTCCACTCACTATACAGGTCAATCCGATTGCAATTTTCTTACACAATAAATTTATTGTCATTTCAGATCCTTCAGTGGTCTTGTCATTGTTTTCTATAGCAAAGCCAAGAGTTGATAGTTGATAAGCCATCGCTTGTAGGTCCAGCCTACCATTTCCACAAAACCATGCTTGCAATGCACAGCTTCGAAATATTATCACCTTTTATGTATTTTTCCAGGGGTTTTCCCCTAACATAGAACAGCGTCGTACATCTGGGTTAATAATTTGTTCAGCATGGCGCCAAGTGACAGCCATGCCGAACGGTTGATTTACGACAAAGTTAATCAAAATAAAACTCGATACCGATCAGTGCTGTGACATTGTAATCGTCACGAGAACCATCAGAGTCAAAGTACA
>CAXMTO010000333.1:0-11237 GCA_964196355.1 uncultured Myxococcota bacterium | reverse complement strand
CTAGCGATAATTCCATCAGTCCAGTCAAACCAGACAGCCCATATCATACCGATCATTGCCGCATTAAACATACCGACAGCAGCAAAATATATGGCCAGGACAGAGCAGAAAAGGCCAACCAGGGAGCAGATGTTTGGCAAGTCTGCCCCATATGAAAGTAGAGTCCTTTGAGAGACGGGCTGTGGTACACTGTTGTTGTCTGGAGATGTTTTCATGGGTGACTGCTCCCATCCAGAATATTGCGCAATGCTTCGACCAAAAGCAGGTTCTCTGATTGGGTACGGCTCGCTATACGGAGATAACGATCGGATTCGGGCATAGTTTTACCAGCGCAATGTTTTATATAGATATTGTGGTCAACAAACAGTTTTTTGGTTAGCTCCGGGCCGGACATGCTGTGGTTCGGCAAGCGGCAGAAGAGATAGTTGGCGTCAGGTGGGTAAACAGTGATTTCAGGAATTGATCCCAGCTGCTCGTAAAACAGATCTCGATCGGCCATGACCATAGCGCAGCTATCCCTGAATCTCTGTTTGTATTGTGGAGCAAGGCGCAAAAATTCTTCCGCAAAACCGTTAATGTTCCAGATATGCAGTCCCTGACGGACCTTTGCTAAAAAATCGGAATTGGCCGTGAGCATATAGCCGATGCGAATACCGCAAATTCCATAAGCCTTACTCATACTCTTGAAAATTGTCAGATTATGATGTTTTTCAATTTCGTTTTCGAGGGTCTCACTGTCGCGGTTTCTGGCAAAATCAATGAAAGATTCATCTACGATGAGCATGCAGTTATGGGGAGCCAATATTTTCGTGAGCCGAAGAAGTTCGTCCTTCGGGAGCAGCAACGAGGTGGGGTTGTTAGGTGATACCACTACCGCCAATCGCGCCTTGCAGCGGATAGCAGCAGCAGCAAACTTGTCCACATCCAGTTGAAAAGATGGCTGAGGAAGATCAAACTGGACCACTCTATCTACAGGTGCTGCGTTTACATACTCATTGAACGACGGTACCGGCACTATTATTTTCCGGTCCATTCCAGCAATAATTTTGATGAGCTCTGCCGCACCGTTGCCAACAACTATTCTTTCTGGAGGCTGATTTATAAGCTTCCCCACCAAAGAAGCCAGGTCCTTCTGAGCGACTGGATAGTTTAGCACCAGTTGTTTGATATGAGCACTGGCGTGACTGAAAAAGTCCTCTGGCGGGAAGTAGAGATTATAAAGGTAGTTGTGATCTATAAACTCATGGCGCCAATATCCTCCATGTTGACTGGAGATATAATCGTATCGATCCTCTGAGGTAAGCTTTGAATCTGTCATCATAATTTACTGTAGTAAGTTCGAACCCGAAGGTATTGGTAAAGACACCTTAATGTTTGAAGAGTATTTCGCAGCCACTGAAGAATCAAAGGACGGAAAAACAGGGAAGGGTGGGTGCGGCCGGGGGTCACATATCAACTCAGCTGCCCGCAGATCTGTTATTGTGTCAATCTCGTACCAGCTGCTGGGATCAAAGAAAACAGGTGTAAAAGAGAGACAACCCTCCCTTACCATATCGGCGAAAACAGTCTCATAATAGCCATTAACCTTATTGCTTGAAATATACTGGTCCAACCGTTCCCTTACCATTTGCCAGGTTGCGGATGAGAGGCTATACATATTGACTGTTTTGAAATGCTCTTCACCTGGTGCAGTGGTCACACTGTGAAATGCATCGATTTCCATGCAGTCATTAACCGTAACAGTTGTACCATTCATCCAGGGCTCAATTTTCGCGACTGCGATTCGATCCGGGGACAGCATATCCGTCAACATTTCTGTATCGAATACGAGATCACTCTCAATCAACAAAAATGGTTCATCTATCGCTTCTCTTGCAAGCCATAAGGAATAAATATTGTTAGTGGTTTTGTACAATGGACTTGTTATGTAGGTGATATCCATCCCCCCTTTCCGGGTATCAAGATAATCACGAATAGATTCACCCTGATGCCCTATGACTATAACTAGACGGTTAAAGTTATGATCCCGGAGAGAGGAAACTAATCTTTCCAAAATCGAGATTTCGTTAACCTTCACAAGACATTTTGGTGTCGAGTCAGTCAAGGGAGCCAGTCGACTGCCTGTACCAGCGGCCAATAACAGAGCTGTTCTTACCGGTTCATTTACGAGGTCGGTATAAATGGTCCTCTTCTTCATATTTTTTTGTCCTCTTGAAATTATAGCCGGACCATTCCCTTGAAGGAAGTTGGACAACACTGCACGATACAGTTTGGGGTGGTACAGCTTAAGAAATGTCGCTTTATTTTCTGCCGATTGGCTCGGGCGAAATACCTGAAGGGCACAAAAAACTGATAGATAAAACTGATTCAAAAGTGAGTGAAGAAAGGTAGTCAATTATCAGAGAATCGAATGACCATTTCACGAATTGGAGGTGTTACTATACTATGGCAGTCAAATTAAATCAATGTATTTCCGTTATTATTAACTATTACTCAACATTAAACGTGGACTAAGTCGCTAAATACGGAACTAAAAGCCAAAGATAACTTTTGCAAAAAAAATCACATAGTCTGATAAATAAGAAGTGCTTGCAATAGTCTTTATAATCGTTAGGTACAGAAGGTAAATTGAGGATAAAGTCGGGTGCACCTCACTCAAATTTACCAAGTATCACCTAGTACGAGACTTGTGTCCAGGCATCTTACTTTCTGATGCTCGTTCAAGGCTTCATCATCTTTGAAATTCTGCAGATCCTTAGCATCAGAAAAAACCTTAGTAGGCCACGGTGAACTGCAGCCAAAATTTCTTGGTGTCCACTTTGAATTCATCAGCGTTATAATCGGCGTAGGCAACCTGCAGAGTGTAGTGGTCGGCGAATTTTTTTGTCAGCATGGCGTTCCATTCTGTTCCGTAATCGCTGCTACCACTGTCGGCCTGGAAGTCGTGGTAGATGAGGTCGACTTTCCAGCCAGCGAAAGTCGAGCTGAGAACACCGTACAGGTCACGCAACCCATCGGGGGGGACAGTGAGAAATTGGTCAGCCCAGCCGTTGAACGCATGGTTAGTCCCCAGCGAGGTCTTGAAGGAGACCTCGTTGTCGGAACCAAGAACTTCGTAGCCCAGCTTGCCGGTTATGTTGGTGACCACAGAATCGTTATTCGGCGCAACGATCCCGCCGATGAAATGGTAGTAGTCTGAGGAATAGTCGGCCGGGTTGTCCTGGTATTCCGATTGGTTGGCATATTCGGCTGTATAAAGCAGATTCAAGGCATCACCCGCCCCTGTCTTTCCGTTGAACCGCAGGCCGTAGGTTTGGGTAGAAAAAGCGTAGGGAAAGGGGCCGGAGTTGTCTGGGTCATCATAATCCAGCCAGTAGCCGTACGCGGAAAGGATGCCGATGTTTTCGAAGGTGTAGCCGAGGTTAAGTAGTGGTGACCCCATGTTCACATTTTCGCTTGAGATGTTGCGAACATTCCACAAGTAGCTAACATCGGCGGCAAATCCTATCTCTGATGCATAGTGCAGGTTGACTGTGTCAAAGGTCTGTTCCATCTGCCGCCAACCGACGTTGCCGATGAACCGCTGGTTGTCGAGCTGGATTCTCTGCCGTCCGCCCTTCAGCAGCGTATCGGGGATGGTCGAATAGGAGAGCCAGCCACGGTTCAGCTCCGCTTCCTGCGGATCGGCAATCACTGCATAATTTGTCTTGTCGTTGGTCAGGTCGTTGTAGTCATCGGCGAAGACAGGTGTGTTGCCCTCGAACTCGGCAAATGCTTGGAAACCTGCGAATTCCGGCGTTAAATATCCAAGACGCAGACGCAGCGGATCACCGGTGGTGTCCTTCAGGCCGTCCTGCTCGACATATTCAAGACGGTAGCGAAGGTCGAAGTTGATCTGCCCCCAGTCACGCTTCAGCACCTCTGCCACTGGATCCTGCGATTCGGCGGCACAGGCAGTGGGGACCATTGGCCCCGCTGGTGACAGAGCCAAGACGGTGGTGATGGTTAGAATTCCTGCGAGGCAGGCCGTTGTTCTCAGTTGCCGGAAATCATGCTGTTTCATAGTCATTTCTCCCCTATTGAATGTGAGCAGGTGGGTGCGCCGGTGTCGTTTGTCCTTTTTTCTGCCGGGTTCAACACCACTCGTTGTAATAGATAATTGTGTTGTAAGCCAATAAAATCGCAATATATAGATTGCGTGATACCTTTCAGGCAAGCAGATAGTGAACCATGGAAAGAGGGATTGGCAGCAATGAAGAAGATGAGCCGGGCATTTCCACCCGGTTCTACCCCAGACACAACTCGACCCTGATATTTGTAGCAGCAAGGTTAGGCCACATTACTGGTACAACTTGGAGCAGTAAATGCTCCCCTAAAGTGCAATTGCTAAGGGAACTGGAGGTGATTAAAGAGTTCGAGGCCGCTTGAGGAGGTCAGTATTACACAAAATGTAAGACCAACCCTTTCGGATGCTCACGCACTCGCAACCCTGCATTTTGACCCTTTACTGAGCTGGCCCTGAAATTGGAGAGAAAAGAAATAATTAGTACCTATACATCAATTGCTGTTTAGTCGTGTTAGTTGCCTATTCCTTCCCAGGGTTCGACAACTGTTTTGGAAATTTTGTTGGTGATTTAGGGGAGCCACTTGTTTGTTCTTTCTGATGGCAACCCGCTTATCGATGTTTCAAGTCAATATTGATGGGAAACATCTGGGGGTTGATATTTTTTTTCAAAGGACCAAAAAGACCTTTACATGTTGTTAGGTTTTGGAGACACTTTATTGAGTGTATTTACAGTAGGCACTTGAAGTTTGGGTAAAATTAGATTTTCTTTATGTTCGACCTGGTAATCGTTAGTGAATTGATTTTCAGAAACCATTTTATGCAAAACAACCTCAGCCCGCCAGAATCTCATTTCCGAAGACGAGAATGGCCAGAGGTACAGGGGCAACGGCAAGAGCTATGGTTGCAAGAAAGCCAGAGAGAGAAAACAGTTTGCTGGCTCCGGCAATCAGTGCTATTCCACCACCTCCTCCAAGAATGATGTTTCCAGGAACGTTGACAACGATTGCCAGGGCAAAGTAACGGTGTCGAATCAGAAATGGCACAATACGATTCGGTGTATTTGAGAGGAGGAATGCGAGCCTATCTTCCACGTTCATAGGCTCGATTGTTGCGAGCAATGCACTTGCCTTGTGAAAACGAAGGTGTTCCAGAAACTCTACCAATGTTTTCAAGGAAAGTAGACGACCGACAATGAAGCTGAGAATTAGTCCTGCGAGGGTGGACAGATAAACCAGCATCGCGATCGAAGGGCCAAGTATGGTAATCAGTGTAAGTCCGATTTCTACACCTGGCACAAAGGGAATGGCTATGAACAGTGCATAAGCTACTGCAGAAGAGATGATGATTTTATGTACGAATTCTTCGTTGCCAGGGCGATATTCAAATTGCAATGTATCAACAAT
Source organism: uncultured Myxococcota bacterium (assembly GCA_964196355.1). Lineage (GTDB taxonomy): Bacteria > Desulfobacterota > Desulfobulbia > Desulfobulbales > Desulfocapsaceae > Desulfomarina. The sequence goes on along the minus strand of CAXMTO010000333.1, from coordinate 5,768 downwards.
CCAGTTGACAGCAACGTTGGCCGCTATGATCAATATTATTAGACAAAAAAGCTTTAATAGAGTCTGCCGCTGGAATTTGAAGAGTCGGGCACCCAAGATAACCTCACCGGTTTTCTGCAATCATCTCACTTTGAGCAGTAAGTTTTCCAGAGAACCTGAAATCTTTTTTAACCGTCCTGTACCAGCGAGAGTTTGTCCAGGTGTATACACCCGTAATTATTCCATCTTTAATGGTTCCCCGCCAGACAAGTTTCGCATCCTGATCAGGACAGCGGGTTTCGCTGATAAATTCGATATTTTCCCCTACGTGACGGGAAAAATATGGTCGGGCTGGGTAATTGCAGTTTTTCTCACACTCCGTTGAAACAAACATGCCGTCTTTGAAAACAAATGTATCATTAGTGTCGGCAGGCTTGCCCAATGGTCCAAGTTGGCCGGTAAACATTAACCCGTCAAGTATTCCAGAGCCTTCGAAATTCTTGATTTCGACCTGCTCTTCAAGCACAGACCCTGAAAGTTTCGCAGACATAAACCATAAACCAATCACAATAACTAGCAGAACGGTTGCCCCGTAGATGTATTTTTTTTGTTGACTCATAATGTATATAACCTCAATAATTACACCATATTAATTTCACTCATAAGAGTAATTAGCTATAAACATTTGCCTATCAAATGAAGGCAAATGACTGAACAATTAAGGTTTCTATTATCCACATACTATATGTTCTTATTAATTATTTGCCAGAGTATTTTTACATATAGCTAACAATGTTCGACAAACCTAACAATTAAGCATTGCCTAGGACGTATAGTGCCCCTTAGATTTTTCGCGACTCCAAATTTAGTTGAAATGAATGAAAATGGGTCGGTAATTCTTGGGAAGTTTTAGGCAATAATATTTTGAATTCCATCTAGCATCCAAGATAGATCTTGATTATCTGGGACTGTGTCTGAACTTCTGCAGTAAGAGAAGGCGGCAAAAGATACTGTGTGGGACGAAATAATGGACCCTGTCGACAAGTTTGAAACCTTTGGCAAGCTCGCAGTGTGTTCGTGATAGCGATATCAGAACATATACTGGGTCAAATCTGACCAATCGGTTGTATATGACCTTTCGTGAATATTCCAAAAGAGTTTGGCTACATCGTTATTAAATAGATTTATTAAATTATATCATATCAATAAAAGCCATTAAAGATAGCTTGGGGATACGGCGCAAATGTTGCAAGGCATTGCCATAGTACTGTTGCGAGGAGTATCTTGGCGCTCAATCAAGTGTTTCAGAAACTGTTCGGATGCAATTGTTATTTACATAAAAATATTACAACAAGACGGAGGTACGTTCAATGAAACCGGAAACAGCAGCTAGTATTAAATTTGGAGTATGGGGTGGTATTATCGGGGCAAGCGCCGCAATGATTATTGGATTTGCGTGGGGTGGCTGGTCAACCTCAAGCAAGACCCAGGAGATTTCAGATCATGCGGTCCTCGAAAGTCAGGCTGCAATTTGCGTTGCACAATTTATGAGGCAGTCGGATAATCATGATAAACTGATAGAATTAGGAAAACTGGATTCGTGGAAAAGAGATGAATTTGTCGAAAAAGCTGGATTTGATAAAATGCCTGGTCAGGAAAAAGCTGGATATGGCGTAAGCCGGGTCTGTACCGATGGGCTTGAGCTTCTTATCAAAACTTGAGGTAAGATGATAGGGTGATGGTGATTGTGATCAGCGGGATTTTTCTCACCATTTTCATCGCCATAAAAACCAGCAAACAGCTTTGTAAATGAATTTACTTTTCACAATGAATATGCTTCCATTTTTTCTTTGTATTTCCTTCTTTTTCTTTTTTCAACAATCCTATAATACCATTAAGGGCGAGTTTATCGAAAACAGAGGTCTTACAGGTTTAACCTGGAAGTTTTCATCTTGCGGGCTAACACAGAACCAGAGGTAATTTGTAGCTGAACCCACAGCGCATTCTCTTGATTTTCTTGTAGCAACGGCATTTACAAAACTTCCAGCACCAAAACCTGTCGGACTGAAAAGAGGAACTCATATCGGATAACAACAGTCTGTAATAAATTCAAATCCAGGGAAATGCAGCAACGCATGGCAGTTTTTTTCGTATCGTCATGGATGGAGTCGTTTACTCCTTGTCTCTACCTGCTGGTTTTAAGACCGCTGATTACAGAATTAAGGTGGATGAATATAATTTAATACATGGGCATAAGGATGTCTATGCAATAGGCGATGTGGCTCTACAGCATGATGTTAACTATCCTAAAGGACTACCTATGCTGGCATCGGTAGTTATACAGCAGGCACAATGTTTTGCTGCTAACATTATCAATGCCCATAATGGTTTGGCTATGAAGCTTTTCAAATATGTTAATAAGGGCACTATGGCAACTATGGTAGGAACAAAGCGGTGATAGACACACCTTTCAATGTTACATTTATCAGGATGTTTATCCACTTGTTTTCAATTATCGGTTTCAGGCGAAAGCTTCTCGTTTTTTCTAACTGGACTTGGAGTTACATTACCTATAAACAAGGCAATAGGTTGATAATTATTGGGTAGGCGAAGAAAATGAACATGCTAAATAAAACGATCGGTGAAATTGTTGCTGACGACTATAGGAACTCAAAAGTATTTGAAAAATATGGGATTGATTTTTGCTGTGGCGGTAAAGTTTTGCTCTCTGAGGTCTGTGAAGATGAAGGACTTGACCTTCCGACGATAACAAAGGAACTTGAGGAAGTTACAAATAAGCGGCTTGAGCGAGATCAGAATTATGCCTCTTGGGAATTACCATTTCTTATTGATTTTATCGTAAATGTTCATCACGGCTACCTTAATGAAAATACTGAGCAGATCAAAAAGCACACCCAAAAAATCGCAGCAGTACACGGTGAACGTCATCCCGAATTAATTGAAATTTCATCTATTTTTGAAAAGATAGCCAGTGATATGTCAATCCACTTAAAAGGTGAGGAGGCTGTCTTTTTTCCGGCGTTGAAACGTGCGGATATGAAAAAGAAAACAGATTCAGCGGTATCGCCTGAGGACTTGGAATTGATCTCTCGATCGTTAGAAAATCTTGTTCGAGATCATGAAGAAATTGGTAAAGCCGTTCATAAAATCAATCATCTTACCAGTAGGTATATAACACCTGAGGATGTATGTAATACCTATATCCTAACGTATAAAGAGTTGAAAGAATTTGAAGATGATTTGCATAAGCATGTGCATCTTGAAAATAATATTCTGTTTTTAGAAGCAGAAAAAATAGTTTAGACTTCAGTGCCCTGAGCATGTATCGGATATTTGAATAAAACAAAATCAATTCGAGATTTAGCGAGAACGATATTTACACATATTTACGAAAGGAGAAAACATTTGAGTATTACAGTTAAAAACAATATTAAATGGGTTGGAAAGATAGATTGGGAACTACGTAAATTTCATGGAGATGAGTACTCTACCCACAACGGCTCTTCGTACAACTCGTATTTGATAAAGGAAGATAAGGTCGCCCTGATTGACACTGTTTGGGGACCATTTGCCAAAGAGTTTGTTGAAAATCTAGCCAAGGAAATAGATCTAAACCAGATTGATTACGTCATTGCTAACCACGCAGAAAATGATCACAGCGGGGCTCTGCCATTACTCATGCAGCAAATTCCTGACGTATCAATATACTGCACCAAAAATGGAGTGAAATCTCTTAAAGGTTTATACCACCAGGACTGGAACTTTCAAGTTGTGAAAACAGGTGACAAACTCAGCCTGGGATCAAAAGAGCTTATCTTTGTTGAAGCACCTATGCTGCATTGGCCTGATAGTATGTTCACCTATCTCACAGGAGATGATGTACTCTTTAGTAATGATGCCTTTGGCCAACACTACGCATCTGAGTTTATGTTTAATGACCGTGTCGACCAGGCTGAACTCTTCTCTGAATGCATTAAATATTATGCTAATATTCTGACACCTTTCAGCCCAATGGTCATCAGAAAGATAAAGGAAGTGTTGGGCTTTAATCTGCCTCTGGATATGATTTGTACCAGCCATGGTATTATCTGGCGAGACAATCCGGCACAAATAGTTGAGAAGTATATGGAGTGGGCTGACAATTATCAGGAAAACCAAATAACCATCCTTTACGACACCATGTGGGATAGTACTCGTGTGATGGCGGAGCAGGTAGCAGTTGGCATCAGGTGTGCTGATGAAAAAGTTACAGTCAAACTTTTTAATCTGGCAAAAACAGATAAAAACGATGCTATAACAGAAATTTTCAAATCTAAAGCAATTCTTATGGGGTCTCCGACGGTTAACAATGGCATTCTTGTCGCAGTCGCAGCAATTCTAGAAGAAATCAAGGGTTTGAAATTTAAGAACAAAAAGGCCGGGACTTTTGGTAGTTATGGTTGGAGTGGGGAGGCAACAAAAATATTGTCGGAACGACTCTCTGACTCCGGCTTTGAGATTATTAACGATGGATTGCGTCTTACCTGGTCGCCAGACGAAGAGAGTATGCAATCGTGTCGTGATTATGGTAAGAGTTTTGCAGGAAGCGTATAACTTTTAGACTGATATGGTCGGGTCTGATCTGACCATTCTCCAAATGATTGATACGAATCAGTTCTGCCCTGAACCAATTTCTTTGTTCAAAATGATCGATTAGAATTGTCAACTAGAAATCTATATCCATTGGAATCATCTCCCTCAGCACATCGGCACATTAATTCCCAACCAATGACAACCATGCCCATTTCATTGTCAGTTGCATTCACTGCAAAGGGATATGTTATCGTGTCGGAAACACTACCAGCATTACAACAAAAAAGTGACTCTTTGCCAATTTCAACCATTTAAATAAAGCTGCTTGTTAATTTTGTTCCTGATCAGTTTATAAATGATCCGGCCCAACGACCTTGCCAACAAAGGCGCATTCTGGCACTTCTAAAAATTCAAGGTTATTTCCAAAAACCGTGAGGTAAATGAAGCATTTTGTGATCAAAGATGTATCCAGATTATTAATTTTTTGAAACAATCTTTTGATCTAAGTCTCGCATTTCAAATCCACTAGAGTGGAATATTACTTGTCAGTAGTAAAGTGTGAGTTGGTGCAAATATTTGCTAGGAAGGCAGAGGAAATACTAACCAAATAAAAAACGTATTATCCAGCTTTATGAGCAAGGTGCTGATAGCACTGGGCAATACGTTCGGTGTGGGGTACGATAGGTTATCGCTAGTGTGCTTGAAATATTGTTACTATCACAACATTCACGCTATGAATTTGTTCATGCTGTGTTTCAAGATCTCCGTCTCACATCCTTAGGATCATATACACAATAACGGACAATGCCGAATGGTCTAATCATAATCGCAACTGGATGCGCCATGCCTCAAATTTTCTATACATCGCCTCATTTCCAATTTAGTCACCAATCTCTCGTCCGACGAGTCAATATCTGTGAAGGGTATGAATTCACAAGTATACTCAACTTCCGTTCCTATTGATGCGCTGGCGCCAATCCACCCTTTACTAGATATATACCAAATGTATGCCGAAGAATCATTATCGGTGATGCATTTTGAGGGTTGGGTTCCATTACTCTCTACTAACTGTCGGACTGATTCCGTATCGAAACACGGGCATTCAACATTTTTGGCCAAGGATGGCACGGCGAACAATACTGCTACCATCAAACTCATTACGATCTTCATGATATCCTCCTCTTTCAAAAGAATAA
>CAXMTO010000332.1:0-8193 GCA_964196355.1 uncultured Myxococcota bacterium | reverse complement strand
GACCCTTCCGCAGTTGACTCGGTTGAATTTATTCATGCCGGTGACATCGCAACTGTGACGCTACAATATTCCTACCTTCCAAGTTGGCTGACACTGATGGTGGAACCTGAGCTCGCACGAGAGGCAGCAAGTGTGTTGTTCAATGCAGTATATGGCCACTGGGCGACTTTACCGCACGACAAGCGTCCCAAGCTTTATCTGTACGGCCTCAGCCTGGGTGCACTTGGGTCGGCAGACTCCTATGACCTCATCACAACCATTACCGACCCCATCAACGGAGCCTTGTGGAGTGGTCCACCCTTCCTGAGCAGGATCTGGGGCGTGGTTACTCGGCGACGCAAACCCGGTTCACCTCTGTGGCGACCGATCTTCAGCGATAGCTCTGCAATTCGATTCATGACACAGGACGGATTTCCCGATCTGGGTGACGTAAGGTGGGGGGTATTAAGAGTCGTGTATTTGCAGCATGCCAGTGACCCCATGACTTTTTTTTCAAAAGATCTTGCCTATAAGAGCCCAGATTGGCTCGGCCCGAACCGAGGTCGTGATGTCTCACCCCATTTGAGATGGTTTCCGATCGTCTCTTTTTTTCAAATAGCTTTCGACATTCCAATGGCAACCAGCGTTCCGTTGGGTTACGGACATAATTTTTCCCCAGCCGACTACATTGACGCCTGGATCGAAGTCACTCAACCAAATAACTGGAGTGATTCCGACGCAGCAAAGATCAAAGCCCATTTCGTTGGTTTTGATCCCAGGCCTACCTGAGCAATGTGCAATTTTTTCAGAAGAGAAATTTCTGGAAGTATCGGTAAGACGTAACCTTATCTGTACATCCCTTAAGCGGGCGTGTACCTGCAGCCGGTGAACCTTCCCTCCTAACACCTTTAACTGAATAAAACAGGATCACTCGTAATAGGCTGTCTATTTACTCCTTGGATGACAACCTCACCCTCACATTAGACACATCAATCTAAAATATTTGTTAAATGGAGTTAACCCTGACAAAGCAAGTATAAAGCCAATAATTTTAAAGGGTTTATGTCTGAAAACAATCTGCTGGCAGGGGAATGTGTTATTTCAAATGATCCCGGTAAATTCAATGCTCATCTTCTGCTGTATACCTTCGATTCGCCTGAAAATTTCCTTAAGCATCTTTTGATCGATATGGGAAAGATGTTTCGGATTAATAAAATTGTCAGCCCTGCCGGTCTCCTCGGTTATCGCGGTGATCTGGCGGACAAACCGCAAGTTCATGAGATAACGATATGATTGGGCAATATCGTCATACTCTCCACGAGTCAAAAGGCGCTTTGCATGAATCTCTTTCAGTCTCAACAGGGTATTGGTCTCATGGATTGCATGCTTTAAGGCATATATCCGGGCAAAATCGATGATCGGCATCATCGCCCGCTTGATATCAAAGGAATCCTTGTGCTCACCTTTGGACTGCACAACAATATTTCTAAAGAATCCCAGCGGCGGCTTGAAATAAAGCGCATTTTCCACCATATTACGAAAAAATCCCGCCCAGTTTTCCAGTGATGTGAACAGAAAGTCACTCAATTCATCGGTCAGTCTCTTGTTACCCCAGGCCCATCTGAAATCAAAAAAGATGCTGGAATTCAAGAGGTCTTCAGGATTCGCCGCATGAATCCAACGGTGAAAATAGCGCTTCCATACCGAAATCGGCTGGCACCAGTCAGGGTTCTGTGCCATGTTATTGCCTTCACAGAAGGTAAATCCGGCCTTGTCCAGCCAAGTGCAGATATCGCTGGCGAGATCAAGAAAATAGCTCTGCACCCGTTCAGCTTCCTCCGGTTCATCGATATCCTCATAGATAATGGCATTGTCCTGATCGGTCTTCAGGGTCTGCTCATTTCTTCCTTCACTCCCCATGACCATGAAGGTAAAGTCACACGGTGGCGGACCATTCTTCTCAATAGCAAATACAACTATTTTCTCCAGTATCACATCGGCAATTGTCGTTATCAGTTTCGACACACTGTCGGGTTGGACTCCGCTTTTAATCGGTTCATGCATGAGACCGGGAAGATGGCTGTGGATATTTTCCAGCTGATCAGGTGATTTGGCCCGTTTAATCTCGTGTATCAGAAAGTAAGGGGATCTGCTCTGTTCAGTGATGATCTGGCGATCGGTCAGCATTCCAGATATAGTTCCGTCTCTTTTAGAAACGGCAAGGTGTGAAATATCCTTTTCTATCATCAGGAGATAGGCCTCGTACACATGGGCCTCTTCAGGCAGGGAAATCAACGGAGTACTCATGATGTCCGAAACCGGAAGATTTTTACTGAAATCAACGGCAACAACACGTTTACGCAAATCCTCATCCGTTATAATACCGTTAATTTGTTTCTGTTTGTCATGCACAAGCAGGTATCCCGAACCATCCTCGGTCATCTTACATGCAGCTTCTTTTATGGATGTGGTACCGGGACATTTGAGACAAGAGGAGTTGTAAATCGAGGAAATATGCTGATGAAAAAACGGCAGGCTTTTATCAGGGCTGCTGACCTGTCCGGAAACAATCTCGGCATAGGACCGGTCCAGCATCTTTTTGCCAAGGGTGTTGGTGAAAAATTCCTTGAAAAGGTCAAACTCATCACAGAGTTGAAAAAACAGTTCTTTGGGCAATCTGTAAAAAGTTGTGTCTTCTACCAGAATCATCGACCGGACTGCAATCGATTCGTTAGCAAGCATGGAAATGCCGCCAAAACAATCACCTTTTGAAAGCAGACCCCGTAGAATTTTCTCCTGGTTCTGATCAAAATAAAGCTCAGCTGAACCATCTAAGATGACATAAAGATGGTTGACCTTTGTTTGCCTCTGGACAAACTTTACTTCACCTTTCTTACTTTCTTCTTCCGTCAGGTGGCCAAATATTTCCGCCTGTTTTTCTACCGGAATAAAAGAGAATGGGGGTGCTTTCGTTAGTGTTGTCCGGTCAAAAGCTTGCATGACTCCTCTTCTGGAAATCGGGAAATTCGACATATTTTATTTATTGAATCAACTTGTTATCCAGAAAACTATACCGCATGTTTACCTTCCGGTAAAACACTTTCACCACGGTACTGCTATTTCCTGTTCCGCCGGTCGCTGAGAGCCCGTTTCACATAGGGCAGCAGGTTTTCTACGATAATCTGATATCCCGATTCGTTTGGATGAATACCGTCCGCCTGGTTGAGATCGGGCTGCATCGCAACATCTTCAAGGAAACAAGGCATCAGGATGATCTGATAGTGATCCGCCAGCTCCGGATAAAACGCGCAAGGTAGTCCGGTCCCATATTAGCAACCATTTGCATTCCAGCCAGCACAACCTCCACTTCTTGGTCTCGTAATAGGGTGATAAGTAATCGCTTCTGGAGCAAACAACAGGAGGGCACAAAATAGGAATTAATACCGCCTTTCAAAGGCTCGTGGTCCACCTGCAACCTTGAAATTTATGCCTGAACAACCACAAACCAGGGTTATTCAACCAATCCCGCCAACAACGTCACCTTGCTCCGGTAAACTTCATATGATCTAACACTACAAAATCAGTAACAATTGTGGCCGAGTAGACCGGCGTCTTTAATAAAGAACAGTGCATCCACAGCGAGTCTTTTATTGATGTTGGTAGACAATTAATTCGCTATTTTCTGTACGGTGTGGAAATATATCCAGGAAATAGCCCTGAACACAAACACGGTTTACGACACCATTGCCATGACACGATTACCAGATAGGCAAATTCGGATCAAATTTCCATTACACAAAATATGTGATCATTTGGTGGATTGCTCTCAATTCAAATGCCACCCATCAGAATCACCCGGTCATCATATTCTGATGATCCAAATGGGTGATCAGGTAACTCGCGTATCAGATTTCGATTATACACCCATTCAATGGTATCCTGCATCTTTGCTACGAATACATAAATACTCAGCATCCGGCACACTCCCCACGCCGCCCAGATCAAGTCTATTGCTGTCAAAACATGCCTGTACCGTTATATCGTCATATGTCCTTGCAAATGTATGGAGATTACAAGCAATAAACAGCCGAGAGAAATCGTTGTGCCGGTAGTTGACTCTACAGGTGTATAAAAGTATTGCATACAGTGGGCGTAGATACTCTCTGCCAAAGAAAAGTGGGAAGCACACACCTATCTTAATCTATGTTTCGATGCATGCCTCTTTCATCTGTAAAACGATATTACTTGACAGAACTTCGGCGAATTATTAACCAATTGAACTTAAACTCACCCGGTGAACTGGGAAATATCAAGAGACGTATCTCCTTGAAGTGAGCAAAAACACTGCAACACATTTCTAACCCCGACGAGCGGGCCTCAGTACAGTACCCCCTTGAGGGGTGCAAAAAACAAGAAATTCGAGAGTAAGGTACTTACCTACTCAATACTAGCAATAACGAAGGAGACAGTATGGATACTTTGGAAAATATGTGGAAAATAGCTACTATCGCTCTGCTGACACTCTTTTTCAGCAGCACTGTGTATGCGGGGACCCGGGTAACTTATAAGTCGGCAAAATCTACATCCTCTTATTATCAAATGGCGGTGCAGATCGCAGAGGTTATGAAATCAGGCACCAATGGCGACATTATAGTAACCGTTGAAGAAAGTCAGGGCTCAGTACAAAACGTCAAGGAAGTGGCAAACAGGAGTGGCAACTACGTGTTCACCACCCCGCCGGCCTTGGTAAAACTTGCTAAATCGAATAAAAAAATGTTCAAGGACGGTAACCCCAACTACCAAAATATCCGTTCTCTTTTCGTCATTCCATCCCTGACCATGCATTTTGTGACTCGAGCCTCTGCCGGTGTCACCGATTTCAGCAAACTGGCCGGGAAGGAATTTCTTATTGGTAAGGGGAGCTTTGGTGCCAGAGAAGCTGAAAAATACATCAATATGTTTGGTCTCGGAGGAAAGGTCAAACTGGTGGATGTAGAACTCTCTGCCGCTGTACCTGCCTTGAAAAATGGTCAGATAGATGGCTTTGCAACTGCGGGATCCTATCCTGCGCCTAATGTGATAGAAGCTGCAGCCGGTATGAAAATAAACCTCATCAGTTTAACAGATGAACAGGTAGCAGAGACAAAACGAACCAGACTCGTAATTCCCGCAGGTACCTATCCTGGCGTAGATAGTGATGTGACTACAACAGCACTCCCGGTGGGAGCCTACACCACTACTACCATGGATGATGAAACCGCATACCAGTTAACCAGGGCTTTCTGGGAAGGCAAAGAGAATATGGCAGAAACCAGCCCCTGGTGGAATGCTGTCACCATGGAAGGATTGCAGACACTCGGTGCAAGCCTGCATCCCGGAGCTGTAAAATATTACAAAGAAGTTGGTTTTTCCATTCCTGCAAATTTGCTCTAAACCAAAAAATACTCCTGTCCCAACGTCTGAGGGGCAGGAGTAGTTCTCATGAAACTTTCTTCCATAAAATATCCTGCCACTCTTCTGCTTGCCGTAATCTGCACTTACTACCACCTTCATCTTATTTTCACAGGACTTGTCCCTAACCTTATCAGCCGCCCGATCCACCTGGGACTTGCCCTGCCCTGGGTTTTTGTTATCGATGCAACAGACAGGCCGTGGAAAAGGCTCACCGGCCTTGTAATCTGCACTTTTGGCATCTACAGCTGTGGCTATATCGCCATAAATCGTATTCAGCTCGCCGACCAGTACGGCTACATTGAGACACTGCAGCAATATATCATCGCCGTCGGTCTTATTTTCGTAGTACTTGAAATGGCGCGCAGAGCTGTAAAACTGGCGCTGCCAACAGTTGCTGTACTTGCTCTGCTCTACGGGCTTTTGGGTCAGTATATACCGGGTGAATTCGGCCATCCCGGTCTGCCGCTTGGCAGTCTTCTTGGTACCCTGGTGATTGCCGAAGGAGGACTGTGGGGCCCACTTACCGGGGTGTCAGTCAATGTTGTTGCCATCTTTGTTATTCTCGGGGCCTTTATCGGGGCAGGAGAAGGCGGCATCTCGTTCATGGCGCTGGCCACAAAGCTTGCCGGGAGGTACCGGGCCGGAGCCGCCAAGGTCTCTGTACTGTCATCGGCTTTTTTTGGTTCTATTTCCGGGTCGGCATCTGCCAACGTTGCCTCTACCGGTGCGATAACCCTCCCCGCCATGAAACGGCTGGGATACCCTGCGAGCTTCGCCGCAGCAGTCGAAGCAGTAGCCTCAAGCGGCGGCCAGATAATGCCGCCACTGATGGGGGCTGGCGCATTCGTTATGATGGAATTGCTGCGGCTCCCTTACATCGACATCATGACGGCAGCCTTTCTTCCCGCAACACTTTTTTTCCTGGGAACCTGGGTAGGCGTTGATCTTTTTGCCAGACGATATGGCCTTCAGGCCATGACTGAAGATGAAATCCCATCGACCAGGAGAGTTATCCGGCTGGCACCTTTCTTTATGATTCCTTTTTCTTTGATGCTTTTTATCCTGTTCTTTACTGCCTACACGCCCCAATTTGCTGCGGCTATCGCAGTTTTCTCTGCTGCCGGACTACTGGTTGTCAACGAAGAAATGAAATTTTCGCTGAGAATGTGGTTTGAGCGATGTTCGAGTGCCTGCGTGAATGCGGCAAAGCAGATCGCCATGATCGCCTCAATCATCATCTGCGCCGGACTTATTATCGGTGTCCTGAACATGACCGGGCTGGGGGTCAAGGTAACATCCATTATCCTGAGCCTTGCAGGGGGAAAATTGTGGATAGCTCTGCTGCTCACCGCTGCCGCCTGTCTTATTCTCGGCATGGAAGTACCTACAACAGCGGCCTACATTATCTGCGTCTCTGTCGCAGGACCAGCCCTGCAACAGCTCGGTCTCGCTCCGTTACAGGCCCACCTTTTTGTGTTCTGGTATGCTCTGCTCTCAACCATCACCCCGCCGGTCTGCGGCACTGTTTTCATTGCTGCCGGTATGGCTCAAACGCCATGGGTGCCGGTTGCCGGCCAGGCCATGCGTCTAGGGCTCGGCCTGTATTTTGTGCCACTGGCATTTATTGCCAACCCATACCTTCTCCACCCCACCACAAACCCGGTTTTAGCTGGAATTGCCTTCATAAAAATTGGCTGCGGCCTCTGGCTTCTCGGCAAAAGCCTTATTGCGGAGGAATCGTTGAGCAAACGCATTCTTTCTTTCCTGGCAGGGTTGGCTGCTATTTTCCTCTTTGGGTGACTGGTAATTCTTTTCAGTCATTAATAGAAACCTGAAAATACTGCATAAAATACATACTACTTTCATCAACTATGTGGTTTTAGTACCTTACTCCAGAACTTCTGTAAGAAAAAACAAGAAACTGAGGAATGGAAATTAAAATTATGTGGTTACATATACCACCAAGGTACTTATACCCATCAAGCTGGTACTGAAGAGAGTGCAGGAATTTATACCGTTAACCGGTGTTAGCTTTATATCCATTTAAAGTTGCTGCGACCTGATCATCGACACTGCGCAGGTGTAAATCTGCTTGAGGGAATGGTATCTCAATACCTGCCAGAGAAAACTCACTTTCGATTTCCTGATTTAACTCACTTTGAAGCTGTCTTCTGTCGGAAAAATCAGGTGTCCACACTCGTAATTCAAAGTCCAGAGAACTTGTTCCAAAGGCTAGAAAGAGCGCCCGCGGCTGAGGTTGTGTCAATACCAGTGGATGCTCCCCCGCACAAGACATTAAAATTTCAAGAACCTTCTGAATATCGGAACCATAAGCGACACCAACCGGCACTTTTACTCTCGCCTGTCTGCCAGAAAGTGTCCAGTTTGTCACGGGTGCCGTGATCAGATCCGAATTGGGAATAACGATTTCTGCGTTATCAAAGGTGCTTACAATAGTAGCTCGTAACCCGAGTTTTTTCACTTCACCAAATTCGTTGCCTATTTCAACAGTGTCCCCTACTTTAATAGGTCGCTCGAAAAGGAGAATAAGACCACTGGCAAAATTGTTGACAATGGCCTGCAGGCCAAATCCAATTCCCACACCCAGAGCACCACCGAGGATCGTCAGTTTGGTTAATTCAAACCCCAGAATATTCAGCAGGATAACAAACCCAATAACCAAAACGGAGTAGTGAATCAGACGTTGTATGGAAAGCTGTACCCCAAGTTCCACATGATACCTGGGAAAGATACTGTCGA
>CAXMTO010000331.1:0-24422 GCA_964196355.1 uncultured Myxococcota bacterium | reverse complement strand
CAGGGTTTTGCCTCGCATACTGTTATTAAAAATCAGGGGAATAAGTTTTTCGGGGAATTGATATGGTCCGTAGTTGTTTGAACAGTTGGTAATTCGCACAGGCAGGCCGTAAGTATGAAAGTACGCGTTCACAAGATGATCGGAAGAGGCCTTTGAAGCAGAATAGGGAGAACGAGGATCGAAAGGGGTTGTTTCTTTAAAGAACCCCGTCTTTCCAAGAGATCCGTATACCTCATCTGTGCTCACATGCAAAAAACACAAATTCTCACGCGCCTGGTCGCCTTCAAACCAAAATTTTCTGGCTGCCTCAAGCAATGTAAACGTTCCTACTATATTGGTCTGGATAAATGCACCTGGACCGGTGATCGACCTGTCAACATGAGATTCAGCAGCAAAATGAACAACCGTATCTATCTTTTCATCGGAAAAAATCGCGTTTACTGTCCCTGCATCACAGATATCACCGTGAATAAACCGGTAATTCTCTCGGTCAGCAATACTCTGTAGATTCTTTAAATTGCCCGCATATGTCAGTTTATCGAGATTTATCACCCGCCAGTCAGTATATTCACTCAGCAACAGGTGAATAAAGTTGGCACCGATGAAACCACAGCCACCGGTCACCAGGACAGTTCGTCTATTTTTCATCATTTCTGTTTTATATTTGCATTATTGTAAAAAGATCATATTTTATTCTGATTTTCTCTGCCTGTCTTTATAATAGGTTCAATATATAAATCAAAGCCATATTTCATTCAACAATGGGTAAACAACTCAACAAAGAAATAGCCAAGCGAAGAACCTTTGGCATCATCAGTCATCCCGATGCCGGGAAGACAACCCTCACTGAGAAACTTCTCCTTTTTGGTGGCGCCATAAACATGGCGGGGGCCGTCAAGTCAAGAAAGGTGGAAAGACATGCCACGAGTGACTGGATGGCGATTGAGCAGGAACGCGGAATCTCCGTCACAACGTCTGTCATGAAATTCACCTATAAAGACTTCGAAGTGAACCTGCTCGACACTCCAGGCCACCAGGATTTTTCAGAAGACACCTACAGAGTACTGACCGCAGTCGACTCCGCTGTTATGGTAATCGACAATGCCAAAGGTGTCGAAAAACAGACAGAGAAGCTGATGGAAGTATGCCGAATGCGTAACACTCCGATCATCACCTTTATTAACAAACTTGATCGTGAAGGCATGTCTCCTCTAGATATTATGGGGGAAATTGAGGAAAAACTGCAGGTAGAATGCACTCCACTCTCATGGCCGATCGGTATGGGAAAGTCATTCAAAGGGGTGTACAATATTTTCAGAAAAACGCTGCATCTTTTCACCCCGGGCCACACAGTCCTTAATCAGGAAGGTGTGCTCATCGACGATCTCGATGATCCAAAAGTTGACACATTACTGGGCTCCCAGGCAGCAGCAGAATTACGGGAAGATATTGAGCTTCTGGAAGGAGCCGCCAATCCTTTCGAATACAATCACTACCTCAATGCGAGTCAGACTCCAGTATTCTTTGGCAGTGCCATAAATAATTTTGGGGTCCAGGAGATGCTTGATTCCTTTGTGGAAATGGCTCCTCCCCCGGGAATTCGACAGACTGTGACCAGAGCAATTGACCCCAAAGAGGAATCTTTCTCAGGCTTCGTTTTTAAAATCCAGGCCAATATGAATCCGGCCCATCGTGATCGTATCGCTTTTTTTCGCATCTGTTCAGGTAAGTTCACCCGTGGCATGAAGGTAAAACATCATCGCCTGGGTAAAGATATAGCTCTTGCTAATGCTACTATATTCATGGCTCAGGAAAGAGAAAATGTCGAAGAGGCATGGCCGGGTGACATAATAGGATTACACAATCACGGTACCATTAAGATAGGTGACACCTTTACCCCCAAGGAAGAATTAAAATTCACGGGAATTCCTAACTTTGCTCCTGAGCATTTCCGTCGAGTGCTGCTCAAAAACCCTTTAAAAATGAAACAGCTGCAGAAGGGCTTAACTCAGCTTGCTGAAGAAGGCGCCATCCAAGTCTTCCGCCCACTTATAGGCTCAGACTACATTATGGGAGCGGTCGGAGTTTTGCAGTTTGAAGTGACAATGGCGCGCCTGAAAAACGAATATGGAGTAGATGCCGTTTACGAAGGGATAAACTATCAGGCAGCACGTTGGGTGCGCAGCGATGACAAGAGCGCCATGGATGAATTTGAACGGAAAAATCAGGCCTCCCTTGCCAAAGATTCGGAAGGTTTTTTAACTCACCTGGCACAAAATGAGTGGATGCTCAATTATTTCATGGAGAAATGGCCGGCAATCACTTTTGACAAAACTCGTGAAAATATATAGATAGTAAGGATTGTGCTTTGAGAACCGGGTGGAATCCCATAAAGCCTGACGACGTACATTGTCCATTGATGAAAGACATAGCATTCTGTTAGCTGGGGGGCATCGTTCCTGAGCCCCTCCATCCCCATTAGTCCCCACATTTTCGGCCTTTTACCGTTGACGTACCCTACCGTATCAGGTTATGCTGTCAGGTTTGGCCTGCATAACGAAGAGAGTTGGAAGGATATTCTCCCCGCTTGATTTCAGTAGAGCCAGGCAAGCATAATGCGGCACACACCTGATTTCACACATGACCACTCCTGGCCACTCTTCAAATGGTAACAAATCATCACCGTAACCTGCTATACAGACAAAGGAAAGCATGCCATGAAAGCACTTATAGCCCTGGAAGACGGTACCATCTTTGAAGGACGCTCATTTACGGGCCGCGGAGAAGCCATAGGCGAAATTGTCTTTAATACATCAATGAGCGGTTACCAGGAAATACTTACCGATCCATCCTATACCGGGCAAATAGTGACCATGACTTATCCGATGATTGGCAATTACGGTGTCAATCCTGAAGATATGGAATCCGCTGCGATTCATCCTATGGCATTTCTTATAAAAGAATATAGTCGCTACCCCTCAAACTTCAGGTCAACCAGACCCCTTGCCGATTTTTTGCAGGAATACTCCATCCTCGGTGTTGAAGGTTTCGACACTCGCTCCCTTGTAAGACATATCCGTTCTAAAGGCGCAATGAAAGGCGTAGTCTCAACAGAAGAGCTCAACAGAGACTCACTTGTGCAAAGAGCCCGGGACTGGTCAGGCCTTGTCGGTCAGGACATGGTTAAACGGGTAACCTGCGATGAGCCATATGGCTGGTCTGATAATAAACCTGTTCCCGGAATAAATTTCTCAACAGCCCAGCAGAATATCGCTGCCCCCTTCAGAGTAGTTGCCTTTGATTTTGGTATAAAATTTAACCAGCTCAGGCTGTTGACTGAAAGAGGCTGTCAGGTGCAGGTGGTACCGGCAAAAACCAGTGCTGAAGCAGTGCTGGCCATGAACCCGGACGGCATCTTCCTCTCTAACGGACCAGGTGATCCGGAAGGCGTGGACGGCGTAGTTGATACAATCCGGGGCCTTCTCGGGGAAAAACCGATTTTTGGTATATGCCTTGGCCATCAAATGCTTGGACTGGCCTGCGGCGGAAAAGCCTACAAGCTGAAATTCGGTCACCGCGGCGGCAATCAGCCGGTCAAAGACCTCACCACCGGCCGTGTTGAGATAACTTCCCAGAACCACGGGTTCTGCCTTGATGCTGAGAGCCTGTCGAAAGACGAAATAGAGCTTACCCATATAAATCTTAACGATAACAGTCTCGAAGGGATGCGCCACAAAAGATACCCCGCCTTCTCTGTCCAGTATCACCCGGAACATGCACCAGGCCCCCATGACTCTGTGTATCTTTTTGATCGATTTCTCAGCATGATGCAAGAGCACAACTGACACCCCACAAGGGGGTATAAGTACCATGGTGGTATATATAACCTATTAATTTCAAAACACATTCCCTGATTTCTTGTTTTTTATGACAGGGTTTCAAGAGTAAGGTACTAAAAACGAATCTTTGCACGAAGACTTTCTGCCGAAGCGACTCAATCAATAACGTACATACAGCTAATACTCTACCTTCAGACTAATCATGCCGAAAAGAACAGACATAAAAAAAATCCTCATCATCGGCTCAGGACCTATCATCATCAGTCAGGCCTGTGAATTTGACTACTCCGGAGCTCAAGCGGTAAAGGCATTGAAGGAAGAAGGGTATGAGGTAGTACTGATAAATTCCAATCCGGCTACTATTATGACCGACCCGGAAATGGCAGACAGTACCTATATTGAGCCCATAACCCCGGAGTTTGTCGCCAAGGTCATTGAAAAAGAACGTCCTGATGCCCTCCTGCCTACACTTGGTGGACAGACCGCTCTTAACACGGCAATTAAGGTCTCTGAACTTGGGGTGCTCGATAAGTATAATGTTGAACTTCTGGCAGCAGATATCGCTGTCATCAAGAAGGCTGAAGGGAGAGAAGAATTCCGGGATGCCATGAAAAAAATAGGCCTCAAGGTTCCCGAATCTGTAATTGTCAATACAATTGAAGAGGCCATTCTTGCTGGGAATGATCTTGGCTTTCCGGTAATTGTCCGTCCAAGTTTCACCCTGGGTGGAACGGGTGGCGGTGTTGCCTATAACCGCCACGAACTCAATGATTTGTGTATATCAGGGCTTGATCTTTCAATGACTACAGAGGTGATGATCGAACGCAGTCTGCTGGGTTGGAAAGAGTATGAGCTTGAAGTGATGCGAGACAGTAAGGACAACGTGGTCATAATCTGTTCCATCGAAAACATAGACGCAATGGGTGTCCACACTGGAGACAGCATCACCGTTGCTCCTGCGCAGACCCTTACTGACCGTGAATATCAGGACATGAGGGATGCGGCCATGGCCATAATCCGCGAAATCGGCGTTGAGACCGGTGGCTCCAATGTCCAGTTTGCAGTCAACCCGAAAGACGGCGAACTGATGGTCATTGAGATGAACCCCAGGGTCTCCAGAAGTTCCGCCCTGGCATCCAAAGCAACGGGGTTCCCTATAGCCAAAATCGCCGCAAAGCTTGCAGTCGGTTATACCCTGGATGAGCTGCAAAATGACATCACCCAAAAGACCTACGCTGCCTTTGAACCTACCATCGACTACTGTGTGGTGAAAATCCCGCGCTGGACCTTTGAAAAATTTCCTGAGGCAGAGGACATTCTAACCACCGCCATGCGATCTGTAGGCGAAACCATGGCCATAGGGAGAACCTTTAAAGAGGCCTTCCAGAAGGGTATGCGCTCACTTGAAACAGGGCGGTCTGGTTTCGGGGGTGACGGCAAACAGGTTTTGACCGAAATGGACGGTGAAGACCTTGAACAGGGTTTGCGACAACCAAGCTCCAAACGCTTTGCTGAGATCTATGAGGCACTAAAACGTAACATGCCTCTTGACGAGCTTTACGCTCTTACCAGTATAGATCCATGGTTTCTCTATAATTTCAAACAGATTGTTGAGACGGAAAGAAAAATCAGCAAACAAGGCTTCCAGGGACTTGATACTCAATTTCTCAGATTATGTAAAGAACAGGGATTCTCTGATAACCAGTTGGCTTTTTTGACAGGGACTTCTGAAGAAGACATCCGTAACCTGAGGAAAAAGCTCGGAGTAACTCCGGTATATAAACTCGTTGATACCTGTGCGGCCGAATTCAAATCCCACACTCCGTACTACTACTCAACCTATGAACAGGAAAATGAAGCAGTTCATACAGACAGAAAAAAAATAATTATCCTGGGCGGCGGGCCTAACCGTATCGGTCAGGGAATCGAGTTCGACTACTGTTGTGTCCATGCCGCCTTCGCCTTAAAAGAGATCGGCGTGGAGTCGATTATGATCAACTCAAACCCGGAAACCGTTTCAACCGATTACGATACTTCTGACAAACTCTACTTCGAACCGCTCACCAGAGAGGACGTCCTGAACATCATAGACCAGGAACAGGCGGATGGAGTCATCGTTCAGTTTGGCGGACAGACCCCACTCAACCTCTCTGTCCCCCTGGCGAGTGCCGGGGTTACAATTATCGGTACACAACCGGACGCAATAGACAGAGCGGAGGATCGAAAACGGTTCAAACAGTTCCTGCAAAAGCTTAATCTTCGCCAACCAGACAATGACACTGTATACGACCTTGATGAGGCTCTTACTGTAGCAGGCCGAATCGGTTATCCTGTGGTAGTACGACCGTCCTATGTACTGGGAGGTCGTGATATGCGGATTGTCTACAATAACGCTGGTATTAAAGATTTCATGGCTGCAATAGGAGCTGGTGACAAACACCTCGAACACCCGATACTGATTGACATGTTTCTAAAGGATGCAATTGAAATCGATGTCGATGCCATCTGTGATGGTGAAGAGACGATCATTGGCGGCATAATGGAGCATGTGGAAGAGGCGGGCATCCATTCGGGAGATTCCGCCTGCATCCTGCCCCCCCACACTTTATCCAATGAAATTATAGAGGAAATTAAGACAGCAAGCAGATCCATGGCAATTGAGCTTGGCGTCATCGGTCTTATGAATGTCCAATTTGCCGTGAAAGACAACCAGCTCTATGTCCTTGAGGTCAATCCACGTGCGTCAAGAACGGTTCCCTTTGTGAGCAAGGCAACAGGTGTACCACTTGCCAAGATAGCCACTAAGATAATGATGGGGGCGACTCTTAAAGAGCTTGGCCTGACATCAGAAATTGAAATCAGTCACTGGGCTGTAAAAGAAGCTGTTTTCCCCTTCGACAGATTTGAAAATGTCGATACCCTGCTCGGACCGGAAATGAAATCCACTGGAGAGGTAATGGGAATTGATGATAATCTTGGCCTGGCAATTGCGAAGGCACAAATGGCGGCGGGTTCTTCTCTCCCCCAATCCGGCAGTGTATTTATCAGTGTCCGCCATGGAGACAAAGGTTCCATTGCACCGATTGCCAAAACCCTTGTAGATATGAACTTTACGATCTTTGCGACCAATGGCACAGCTACCGTTCTACAGGAAGCCGGTGTACAATGTCACCGTGTCAACAAAATCTCTCAGGGCAGGCCGCACATTTTAGATAAAATTCAGGATGGAAAGATCTCGTGGATTATCAATACATCCCTTGGAAAACGAACGACGGAGGACTCCTACACAATTCGGAGGGCAGTGATCGATTTACACATTCCCTACACTACAACTGTGAGTGGTGCCGAAGCCCTGGTTACGGGAATACAGGAAATTTCCCGGAATACACTGGGTGTCCACCCGGTCCAACACTTTACACGATCAGAACGATAGAGTAAAATAGTGGAATCTTATCTCGACATTATCGTTTTATGTTTTACCTTAGTGTCAATGCATGTATATACACTGAGTGACTGCACTTGTTTTTTTGTTACAAACCGTATAGTTGAATAGTTTAGCTCCTTACAAATCTCTTTTCTGTTTTTTTAAGATAGAATTTCCTGGAGTTACTTATCCCCGAAGGGGGTTGCCAATAAGATGTATATCAAGATCCATCGGAGGACTCGTTGAATAACTTTTACAAAAATCTGAGTATGTGGCTGGTGATTGGTCTTACCATGATCCTTCTCTTCAATCTTTTTAATAAACCACAGAGCAGTATCACCTCACTCACATACAGTGAATTCATTGCAAGTGTCGACAACAAAGCGATCAACCGTGTCGCCATTAGCGGTGATGTTATCAGTGGAACTCTGCAGGACGGCAAACCTTTTCAGACGATATACCCGATAGCTGACAGGGAGTTGATCCCCATTCTCAGAGGGGCGGGAGTGGATATTAACGTCAAAGAGGCCAATAAAGATTCCTGGTTTATGACCATCTTCGTCTCCTGGTTTCCAATGCTGCTGCTCATCGGTGTCTGGGTTTTTTTCATGCGCCAGATGCAGGGTGGCGGAAAAGGGGGCGCGCTCTCCTTTGGTAAAAACAAGGCTAAACTCACGGAACAAAGTGACAACAAAGTCACATTTGGGGACGTTGCGGGTATAGATGAGGCAAAAGAAGAACTCGAGGAAATTGTCGACTTCTTAAAAGATCCCGGCAAATTCACCGCCCTTGGAGGACGCATCCCTACAGGTGTCCTGCTCGCGGGCGCTCCGGGGACAGGAAAAACTCTGCTGGCAAGAGCTATTGCCGGAGAGGCAGGTGTCCCTTTCTTCAGTATTTCCGGATCCGATTTTGTTGAAATGTTCGTCGGTGTCGGTGCCTCCCGTGTCCGTGACATGTTTGCTCAGGGGAAAAAGAGTGCCCCCTGTATTATCTTTATTGATGAGATTGATGCGGTCGGACGTCATCGCGGTGCCGGACTGGGCGGAGGGCACGACGAGAGAGAACAGACCTTGAACCAGCTGCTGGTTGAAATGGATGGTTTTGAGACCAATGACGGCGTCATTATCGTAGCAGCAACTAATAGACCGGATGTCCTTGACCCCGCCCTGCTTCGACCTGGACGTTTTGATCGACAAGTCGTAGTCCCCGTCCCCGATGTTGGTGGAAGAAAGAAAATACTCGAGATATATGCCAAAAAAACTAAAATGTCCTCCCAGGTAGACCTGGATGTTCTAGCCCGGGGTACCCCCGGTTTTTCCGGTGCAGATCTTGAGAATCTCGTCAATGAAGCAGCATTGATGGCTGCACGTACA
This sequence comes from uncultured Myxococcota bacterium, assembly GCA_964196355.1. Classification (GTDB taxonomy): domain Bacteria; phylum Desulfobacterota; class Desulfobulbia; order Desulfobulbales; family Desulfocapsaceae; genus Desulfomarina. The sequence continues at coordinate 15,783 of CAXMTO010000331.1, read as the reverse complement.
GGAGCCAAAGAAATCAACCTTGACTTGCTTGAAAAGGCAAAAGACAAAATAATGATGGGAGCAGAACGACGCTCCATGATTATTAATACTAAAGAGAAAAAGATTACTGCCTACCATGAGGCTGGACACGCACTTGTTGCCTGGCTGCTTGAAGACACAGACCCGCTTCACAAGGTAACCATAATTCCACGTGGCCGTGCACTGGGCCTCACCATGCAGTTACCGACAGACGACAAATATACCCATTCAAAAACATTTCTTCAAAACACGATCAGTATCCTTTATGGTGGCCGTGTCGCAGAGCAGTTAATCTTTGACGAAATAACCACAGGCGCAGGCAACGACATCGAACGAGCCTCGGCGATGGCCCGAAAGATGGTCTGCGAATGGGGTATGAGTGATGAACTGGGACCACTGGCCTATGGTAAGAAAGAAGAACAGATCTTCCTTGGCAAAGAGATTGGCCAAAGCCGGGATTTCAGTGAAAACACCGCCCAGCAGATCGATCATGCCGTGCGTGAAATCATTGACTCGGCAGTCAAGAATGTGACGGCACTGCTGGAAGAAAATCGTGATATCCTGACACGCATGGCTGAAGATCTTCTTGAAAAAGAGACCATAGTTTTAGATGACATCGAAGAGATGGTCGAGGAACTGCGTCCGGGAAAATACACAATGAGGAAGAAGAAGGCTGAGCCGGCTGCTGAGAAAGCTAAAGCTGAAACAGTAGTGGAAAAGACTGTCAGCGAAGAGCCGAGTAAAGAAGCTGTCAATGACGTGAAGACAGAAGAAGAAACCCCGGACGAGAACCGGGTAGACGGCTGAATAAAAAATGGCGCTGAGATCATCTACCAGGATAATGGGGATACTCAATGTAACCCCTGACTCCTTCTCGGATGGCGGTCATTTTGCCTCGCTAGAAGATGCTCTTCACCAGGCAGAGAGGCTTATCAGCGAGGGGGCCGATATACTCGATATTGGCGGTGAGTCGACCCGTCCCTTTGCAACGCCTGTATCTGCAGAAGAGGAGTTGCAAAGAGTAATCCCCGTGATCACCGGGATCCGTGACAAACACTCTATACCGATATCCATAGACACCTCTAAGGCAGTCGTCGCAAGAGAGGCACTCAGGGCCGGAGCAGATATTATAAATGATATATCTGCCCTGCAGAAAGATCCACAGATGATCTCGCTTGTTCAGCAGACAGACGGCCCTGTAATAATTATGCATATGCAGGGAAAGCCCGCTGATATGCAGATCAACCCCGAATACCAGGACGTTACTGTCGAAATTCTAACTTTTTTTAAAGAGCGTATTGCCTGGATTACAGAAAAAGGGGTAGATTTGGGCAGGGTTATTATCGACCCTGGAATAGGTTTTGGCAAGAGTATACAGCACAACCTCTCTCTTCTTAAAAATCTTACAAAATTCACCTCGCTTGGGACGCCTGTACTTCTTGGCCACAGTCGTAAGCGCTTCCTTGGAGATATCACAGGTATTGCCCCCGAGGAGGAACGGGATTTGGCGAGTGCTATAGTCTCCGCCATCTGCTGTAAAGAAGATATAGCTATCGTCAGGGTTCACAATGTCGCCGCCACCAGACAAGCTCTTCTTATCGCGAGAGCGATCCGTTCCGCCGCCTGACAAACGATATCGTTTTCTTTACTTTCGAATAATCTGATACTCATCGAAACTGACAAACTGAAAAAGATAGGGAGTGCTTTTTGCTCCCACCCCAATCACATCACCATCCTTCAATTTCACTGAGCCTCCGAGGTCTTCTCCCCCAAGAGAAATATCCTGCAGTTTCGTTCCGCACGCACTTCCTCTGTCAACCAGGTAATATCCCTCCTCTCTCAGTTCAATCTGGAAATGTTCCCGCGAGATATTCAACAAATGTCCACGATCAACCAGATACAGATCGTTATTTGGTTTGCTGCCGATATCTTTTTTAGGTCGGTCGACAGGTTCCAGCCGACCCTTTACTTTAACCACCCTCGATTCTCTTCCGACCTTGAATGGAAGATTCATTATGGCGATACGGTTACCATCAATATGTTCCGACGGAGTGGCTCCGATAGCTTCAGGCGTAAGAGCTTTCAACATTGCCTTTGGCAGATGATTGTTTAAAATTGTCAGTTTTTCATCCATACCGTTTCTCTTATCCTCTGTCTGTTTACCTCTCTGTTTCACCTCCCTCCAATCGCACCGTTTCCCGATTATTCTATCCCTTCATCCGCTGAATATCAAATAAAAACACCATTCCACCATGAGGGTGAGACTGAAGCGAGGAGCTTATTGCATTCCTGTCCCAATATGGCTACTATCTACCAACACCCCACAAGGGGGTATAAGTGCCTTGGTGATTACTTTAAGTTTCTAATTTCAATGCGCTCTCCATGTTTCTTGTTTTTTATTACAGAAGTTCACGAGTAAGGTACTAACCCCGACGAGTGGGATAAGTACCATGGTGATACCTCTAACAACATAATTTCAAAATACATTCCTCGGTTTCTTGTTTTTTATTACAGAAGTTCACGAGTAAGGTACTAAACTTCAAAATACTCCCTCAAATTCTCCTTTTTTAATATGATCACTCCGAACATGCTCACTCCTGCTATTGCCCGTAACCTCCACCTCCCTATTCAACAGGTTTCAGCGACCATGGCCCTGCTTGAAGCCGGGGGAACCGTACCATTTATTGCGAGATATCGTAAGGAGGCGACAGGGTCTCTTGATGAAGTCGGTATTGATGCGATCAGGGCAGAACATAAAAAACTTCAGGAGATAGAAAAACGTCGAGGCTCCATAATTGAGACACTGAAAAAAAATGATCGCCTCACGGACACGCTCCACAACAAACTCAAAGCAGCCGATAGTCTTACTGCGCTTGAGGATATCTACCTCCCCCATAAGCAAAAACGCAAGACACGTGCCTTAATGGCGATTGAAAAAGGCTTGCGGCCTCTTGCAGAACTTCTCTTGAGCGGCAGGGGAAGTAGGCAGGATATCAGCAGGTTCATTGATCTCAAGCGGGGTGTCGGCAACCAGCAGGACGCCCTTGCTGGAGCAAGGGATATTGTTGCTGAAAAAATCAGCGAAAACCAGGAAACCCGTGAAAAACTGCGGGCGCTTTTCCTCAATCGCGGGATCATAACCACCAAGGTGATAAAAAAGAATAGTGGCCAGGGGGAAAAATTCAGTGACTATTTTGACTGGCAGGAGCTTGCATGTAAAGCCCCCGGTCATCGACTGCTGGCCATGTTCAGAGGAGAAACAAATAAAATCCTCACCCTTACCATTCGTCCGCCCCAGGAAGACGCACTGCGCATTCTCAACAAACTGCACGCCCCCTCCTCTGTCTGGCAGGAAGAGTTGCAGAAGGCAATTGAGGAGAGTTACAAACGCCTCCTTTGTCCCTCCCTCGAAAATGAGACCCGTAAAAAACTGAAACGACGAGCCGATGACGAAGCCATCGAAGTGTTTGCCGCCAATCTTCGACAGCTGCTTCTTGCACCTGCTCTTGGTCAAAAAAGTGTTCTTGCACTGGATCCAGGCTATCGGACAGGAGCAAAACTGGTATGCCTTGACCGCCAGGGGAAACTTCTCGACACAGCGACAATATATCCGACCCACGGTGCCAGACAGCAGGCACTTGCAAAAGAGATCCTGCTCAACAAAATAAGTGCGCACAGGATTGAAGCAATTGTCATCGGCAACGGTACAGCCAGTCGCGAAACAGAAGATTTTGTTCGCTCACTGGATCTCGACGCCAATATTATAATAACAGTGATAAACGAGGATGGTGCATCCATCTACTCAGCCTCAGAAACTGCCCGCCTCGAATTTCCCGACCAGGATATCACTGTCCGCGGATCCGTGTCCATAGGAAGACGGTTACAGGATCCACTCGCCGAACTCGTTAAAATTGACCCAAAATCGATAGGAGTCGGCCAATATCAGCATGATGTAGACCAGATACTCCTGAAAGAAAAACTTGAAAACGTGGTGGAAAGTTGTGTCAACAACGTTGGAGTAGAACTCAACACAGCCAGCGTAGAGCTTCTAACCGCAGTTTCCGGGTTAGGTCGCAACCTTGCCGAAAATATTCTGGAATATAGAAATACACATGGTCCTTTTAAGACAAGAAGTGAACTGCTCAAAATTCCGCGTCTGGGGCCGAAAGCCTATGAGCAATGTGCTGGATTTCTCAGGATAAAAAAAGGATCAGATCCTCTTGATAACAGTGCCGTCCACCCTGAAAGATATCCCCTTATTCAGAGGATGGCTGACGATGCAGATACTTCAGTGACAACCCTGATGCAGTCAGAACAAGCGAGAAAATCAGTAGATCTGAAGAAATATATCGATGAATCTGTCGGTATGCCTACCCTCATAGATATTATAGAGGAACTTGCCAAACCAGGTAGAGATCCACGGGAGACCTTCAAACAGTTCCATTTCGCAGATAATATTTTGACAATTGATGATGTGGTTGAGGGCATGCGCCTGCCGGCCCTAATAACCAATGTCACCAAATTTGGAGCCTTTGCAGATATCGGAATCAAACAGGACGGATTAATCCACATCAGTCAACTGGCGGATCGTTTCATCAAAGATCCGGCCGAAGTCGTCCGTGTTCAACAACAGGTGATGGTGCGTGTCCTGCAGGTCGATCTCAAAAGAAAGCGGATAGCCCTGTCTCTAAAACAATAAAAATAACGCCCTCAACTCTTCTTTAGCTGATCAAAAAAACTGGGACTGAAAAAGTCCGGGTTTCTTTTATCCCTTGTCACCTCATTCCCGACCTCGACCTCTAACTACGACCACGATTCTGGATATATAGCTGCGAAATAAAGCGAATATGCGATATTTCGCATCAATACAATTATATCCCCAGGGCTGAGAAATTTTTTATTGCTATGTTTTCAGAAACATAGCAAATGTTTTTGTATTTCTAACTATAATGGACCATATATTGCTATAGATAGAATGACTAAGACATTCTACCCGGAGGAGAAACAATGATTGGACTTGAAATGATGTTCAAAATCTATCCTGAAAAACGGTCGGAGTTTCTCCTTGCAATTGACATAATGAAAAAAGCTGGACACCTGGAAGAGAACCGCATCGGTATGCAGCTTTTTGAACTGGTGACAGAGTCAAACACGTTCTTGTGGCTTGAGCATTGGGAAAACGCTGAAACCCTGAATCATTATCGCAATGAAAATAAATTTAGGGCCTTGATGGGTGCCATCGACATCCTGGGAAAGCTCATTCACAAACGAACACATTTAATCACGGAGGAAAAATCAAATGATTAACCTGTCAAGAATCCTTTTACTATGCATGATATTCGTAACCTCAATTCCTGTGCTAGCAGCTCAGGAGAAGGGAGGTGATGACCTGGCGGCCAAGACTCAGAACCCGGTAGGCGCCATGTACAGCCTGCCTTTTAAGTTCAGTTTTGACTATGGTGCTAAAAACGGTGAAGCCAGTTTTCTTAATATTCAGCCAGTTTTACCACAGACAGTTGGCGACTGGAATTTTATCCATCGTATTATAATGCCTCTCATTGATACCCCTGGCATGGTGACAGGAACACCGGAAGTTCCAAATCCAATCCCAGGTGACGGCGCAACCGGGCTAGGAGATATCAACTATTCAGTATTTATTTCCCCAGCGGAACCAGGAAAGATCATCTGGGGGATAGGCCCTTCCCTTACGATGGATACGGCCACCGATGATCAGCTGGGAAGCGGTAAATGGAGTACCGGGCCTACTGCTGTTATCCTCGTTCAGCCTAAGCCCTGGACCCTCGGCCTGTTAGGCCGACAACTCTGGTCATTTGAGGGTGATTCTGATCGAGCTGATGTCAGTCAGTTACTTCTTGAGCCGTTTATTAACTTTAATCTGGAAGGAGGTTGGTACCTGATCAGTGATATGATAATCACCGCCAACTGGGAAGCTGATTCGAGTAATCAATGGACTGTGCCCCTGGGTGGCGGCGTTGGTAAAATGTTTGAAATTGGCAACCAGAAAATGAATACAAAGCTTGAGGCCTACTATAATGTTGAAAAACCTGATGGTGCCCCTGACTGGTCACTCAGTTGGACACTGCAGTTTTTGTTCCCCAGGTAAAGGGAGTTTTATTTTACCGTAAATACAACAGGAGTTACGTGTACAGAATGTACACCAACCCGACAAGTCGGAAAACCTTTTAGAGTCACTGGATAACTGCCTAGATGGTCGCTCTAAGTTTCTGATTTCAAACCTCTCTCACTAATTCTTGTTTTTTACACCCCTCAAGAGGGTCCTGAACTGAGTGACAGGGGTTTATGGATTAAGGCACTAAACAACAAACAGGAGGAAATCTTATGAAGTTAAACTTAAAATGGAAATGTCTGGCTGCAGTGGGATGTATGGCACTGGCAGTGGGACTGCCAGGCTTTGCACAGGCAGCCGCAAAAAAACCGAACATCCTTGTTATATGGGGTGATGATGTTGGCTATTGGAACGTAAGCCATAACAACCGTGGTATGATGGGATATAAAACACCAAACATTGATCGTATCGCCAGTGAAGGACTGAGCTTTACCGATTATTACGGCGAGCAGAGTTGTACTGCCGGACGTGCAGCGTTTATAACCGGGCAGCATCCCGTACGAACGGGGTTAACCAAAGTCGGTATGCCGGGTGCCGCACAAGGCTTGCAAAAAGAAGATCCAACCATCGCTGAGATGCTCAAACCACTCGGCTATGTAACAGGGCAGTTTGGTAAAAATCATCTTGGTGACCGAAACGAGTTCTTTCCGACCGTTCACGGTTTTGATGAATTCTACGGTAACCTCTATCATTTAAACATTGAAGAAGAACCGGAATTGCCAGATTTTCCTAAAGGTGAGATGCGTGACAAAATTGCGCCCCGTGGCGTATTTAAATGTGTAGCAACCGACACCTATGATAAAACCGAGATCCCTCGTTTCGGATAATGGGGAAAGCAGTCTTGTGAAGATACAGGTCCTCTGACTAAAAAGCGCATGGAAACCGTTGACGGTGAATTCCTTGATGCTACAAAAGATTTTATAACTCGTGCGAATAAAAACGATAAACCATTCTTTGTCTGGTTCAACGCAACTCGCATGCATGTCTTCACACATCTCAAAGAAGAGTCGAAGGGCGTAACAGGGCACGGTCTTTTTCCAGATGGCATGGTCGAACATGATGGTCATGTTGGTGAGCTGCTGAATCTTCTCGACGAACTTAACATCACTGAAGAAACCATTGTTGTTTACTCGACCGATAACGGCGCAGAAGTTTTCACTTGGCCAGACGGTGGTACTACTCCATTTCACGGTGAAAAGGCAACTACCTGGGAAGGTGGTTTCCGAGTTCCAGCAGTCGTTCGGTGGCCAGGACAAATACCAGCTGGTAAAGTTGTCAATGGCATTGTATCTCACATGGACTGGATGCCGACATTACTGGCTGCCGCAGGTGCAGAGACCGTCAAAGAAGATTTGTTGAGCGGCGTTAAAGCCGGAGACAAAGAATTTAAAGTACATCTTGATGGCTACAACATGCTTGATTACTTCAAAAGCGGTGGCGAAGGGGCTGGCCCAAGAAAAGAGATTTATTACTTTACCGATGTCGGTAAACTGGCTGCAGTACGCCATAATGATTTTAAAGTTCATTTCATGATCCAGGAAGCACATGGGTTTGATGTATGGAAGAATCCCTATACCGAACTTGCGTGGCCGTCCTTAGTCGATCTGCGGGCAGACCCATTCGAGCGCGCAATGCATGAATCAATCGGCTGGGGCCAGTGGTCAACAAAACGCATGTATACGCTTAGTGCCGCGGCGGTTTTAGCCACAGACTTTCTGAAAACATTCTTGGATTTTCCACAGCGTCAAACGCCAGGTAGTTTTAATGTTGACACGATTATAGATCAACTTGAAGCTGTTCGCGCAGCAGGGCAGTAAATTCTTCCATAAACAAACAAATTGGGCTGGAGCATGCCAGATGCGTATGCTCCAGCTCCCTTAAAGTAAACTGTACTACTGTAAATCTCTTGAAGACAGCAAGGTTATAGAGATTCGGCAAATCAACGGAGACATCTTTGTATTCTCTCCATGGAGACCTAACCCGGATTTCTCACCAACAAAGTTTTTCGCAGGTCGATGCGGCGGGCATGAAGCTGTAGTAAGCTACTGCAAATGCTCGGCAACGAAGCAGCTGCGGAAAAACCTGTTGGCCCGAAGGGTGAACTTTTTAATTTGAAACAAAATACAGTTTGGTCTCTGAGGGTTTAGTCAACTTATAACCAGTTATTGATATTGCGGTTCAAATCAAAAAGTCATGAGAAATACGGGCTAACCTGAACAGTGAAAATGTTATGAACGGATCAGGGAAAAGGGGGCGGAGACGTCAGGCTTGAGCAGATGATTCTTGTACGTGCCTGATAGGTATCTACTCTCCCCGCCAAAGATATGTTTCTTGTCAATCTCAATAATTTAAGACCATTTGCAAATTGAGCTTTTCCCTGATCGGTTTATGCGCGATCGGTGACTTAGGCTGTTTACGTTGTTCATGGAAACCTCCTTCTCGTGACTTTGAGTGGCCACGAATCTGGAGGCTTCTTTATTTTCAGGAGCTGTCAAACTCTTATTGTCCCAGCAAAGCCAGGGAGGTATATTTAGAAGAAATTAATTGGTGCTTGGAAGGGAATAACAAAAAAATCCATGAAAGATTTTAATATTATAGTTCCGACTTTGAATGAAGAAGAGAATATTCAGCCGCTGCTTCAGAAAATTCACAACTCTTGCCACTGTTCCAAATATAGCTTTGAGGTTATATTTGTAGATGACGGATCTACTGATAATACCAGGCAAGAGATCCATGATTATGTTGGTCCACTTGATGTTCGGCTTGTGCGCAGAGATACAGAGAAGGGGTTGGTAACTGCGGTTTTAGAAGGGGCCGCAGTGGCCTCTTCTGAGATAATTGTTGTAATAGACGCGGACCTGAGTCATCCCCCGGAAAAAATATTGCAGCTTGTAGAACCTCTGTTTGCTGGACAATGTGACATGGTTATCGGGAGTCGTTATGTGCAGAACGGTAAAATAACAGACTGGCTGTTAACAAGAAGAATTGGCTCATGGGCTGCCTCAATACCTGCCAGGATTTTAACAGGTGTAAAAGATCCTTTATCCGGTTTTTTTGCCGTTAAAAAAGATATTTTACTTAAGGTTGACCCTTCTGTTGGCGGTTATAAAATTGGTTTGGAAATTCTGGGTAGAGAGGATGAGAAACTACGGGTACGGGAAATCCCGATCCATTTTAAGGATCGATCTGCCGGTTTTTCAAAAATGACCATGCAGGTGACACTTGAGTATGTTGTTCAATTATTTTCTCTGTATGGGGTAAACATTCATTTTTCATCCTTCCGGCCATTTTTTTCTTCACTTGTCCTGGCTGGAGGGGCCGATGCAATTATCTATTCAACTCTGAACAGAATATTTCAAGATCCCATAAATAACCACATATTCAGTTATTTTCTTGTTTTTCACCTGTTTTTCCTCGGACTCATCTTATACCAGAAACGTCTTGATCCAACAGTTAAAAGACAGAGAATTAACTACCTTTCCTTTCTCAATATTGCATGTCTTGGTTTATTTCTTCGGGGAGGATTGCTGGCAATATCTGGATCGGCATGGGGAACAAACTCAGTACAAACCACATTGATACTATCAGTAACAACTGCCCTTACAGTCATATTTTGCTGGGTGGCATATAGCAGCGGTTCGGGAAGAACTCTTCCTGAGACAAATCCCAAGGCGTTTATCGTTACCCTGATCGCATATTCACTCACTCTTCGTTTTCTTTTTCTTGCAACTCCGGAACTACTCCAGGAGGAGGCATATTATTGGAATTATGCCCAGCACATGTCTGGCGGCTATTTAGATCACCCTCCAGGTGTTGCTGTCCTTATCTGGCTTGGTACCGCACTGTTTGGAAACAATGAGTTCGGAGTCAGGTCTGGTGCCTTTATCTGCTGGTTCATCACTGCTGGTTTTACATATAAACTGGTCCAATCAATTTTTAACTCAGCTGCAGCACTTTGCGCACTTCTATTGGTAGCAGTATTACCAGTTTTTTTTAGTACAGGTCTTGTCATTACCCCAGATGCACCATTGGTTGCAAGTTGGGCTGGCGCGCTCTATTTCCTCCATGGGGCATTAGTCAAAGAACGTTCTCGGTCATGGTTTGGTGCAGGAATGTGTCTAGGTGTTGGTTTAGCTTCAAAATACACCATTGCCTTTCTAGGCCCGGCAATACTCCTTTTTATGCTCATGGACCCGCGATCGCGCAAATTATTTTTCAGGCCCCACCCATATCTTGCTGCGCTGCTAGCAATTGTAATTTTCTCCCCCGTAATTTTATGGAATTATCAGCACGAATGGGCATCTTTTTTATTCCAAAGCAAGGATCGCCTGACGGCAGCATCAGAATTTTCAACTCACGAATTACTGTTAAGTATCATCGTGCTGTTAACTCCAACAGGATTTCTTGCTGTATTATTCAGTCTTAAAAGGACCAAGTACACAATAACTGACAGGTCAAACAGCTCTGATTACAGATCGCGCTGCTATACTTTTTGTTTAGTAATGGCATTTGTGCCACTACTGATTTTCTTTCTGTTCAGTCTTACTAAAGCGGTTAAATTGAGCTGGACCGGGCCGTTGTGGCTCTCATTACTGCCCTTGATCGCTTACAGTATGGATCGGCCTCAAAGCAGACTGGATAGTATAATTGCCCGGTCATGGCGGCCAACGGTTGTTATCTGTGTTCTGATATATGGAAGTATTTTACACTACTGGTCGATTGGGTTGCCGGGAGTACCTTTTAAAGACTATCCTTTTTTGTTGGGTTGGCAAAATCTGGCGGCACAAGTTGAAAATATTGTTCAAACTATTTCAGAAGACGAAGGTCAAAGACCGGTGGTTGCCTGTACCGGAACATATCGAATTGCCAGTGGCCTGGCTTTCTACAGATATAAAGGGCTAGAGAATGATCCTGTCAATAATTATCAAGAGAAAGTCGTCGAGGAAACAACAAGCAGCCATATTTTTGGGCACAATTCTCTCATGTATCAATATTGGCATAAACCAGAAGATCTGCCAAATAACAGCCTTGTCGTCATCTCACGAAAAGAGCGTTATCTTTCTCCATCATATTTGCAAGAACGATATTCCAGCTTAGGACCTATCAAACTAATAAACCATAGTAAAAGTGGGAAATTGGTTGGCACGTATTACTATCGTCACATAACCTACCTGAGTCCGGAATAACCTTAACTTGAACAACCTTGATTGATGTTTATTGTTTCGGGCCTACCTGAGCAAGTGCTTCCCCATAAAATACATATCTTTAATTCCATCTATCCAGAATGTGTAGATAAGGTATGTTACGATGAGAACACCTCTTGATGTGAATAGGTGAAACAATATGAGTAAACCCTTATGGTTCAGTAGGAGAGCTGTTGATGGCAGGTCATAGATTGAAGATGGAGCAAATCAGGAATACAGGGGTCGGATTTCTGTTTTTGATTATATTGCTGACTGGTTGCCAGCCAAAGGTTTATCTCATGCCGCCACCGATCAGCCTGAAACCAGACACTGATTTTTTTAATATGAGCGAGGACAGTAAGGACGAAAATCTTCTTTACACCCTTTATGCTACAAATCGTCTGCCTTTTGATAGGGAGAGCGGTTCCATTGGGTATACAATTTTTCCGTCAAACACACTTGCACTCGGTTTAGTTGTTCACAGTGTTGGTGAACAAGGAACCAGCTGGGAAGAATTGTATAAGCAGTCTCTAGAGACAGAACGAGACAAAAAATTACTTATTCACCAGGAATATGCCAGATCCATGACAAGTTATGATCTGAAGGATGACCTGAAAAGTACTACCGAGAAAGCTGACGGGTATTTTGATCAGATCAACCAAGCTTTAAAGAGCAGCTTTGATAAAGATATCCTTGTTTATGTACATGGAGCAAATTCAAACTTTTACCGCGCCACGGCACAAGGTGCACAATACCGACACTTCACAGGTCATAACACTATTGTTCTAACATTTTCTTGGCCATCCGCTGAAAGCCTCCTCAAATACAAGACTGATGTCCTTCATGCAAAAAAGACAATCCCAGCCTTTGCGCGCCTGCTTGAACTTCTTGCCCAACATACAAATGCCAGGAATATAAATATTCTGGCATACAGTGCTGGAGCACAGGTAGTCGCTCCAGGCCTTGCTTATATACGAGATAAATACCCGGAAATACCAAGTGAAGATTTGAAGAAAAAATTTCGTATCGGTGAAGTATATTTTGCTGCACCTGATGCAGAATTTAAAACTTTTATTGCAAGATATTTGAAGTTTAAGGATTTTATCTACCGAACAACAATAAACTTTAACACTAATGATTCTGTCTTGCGTATTTCAGCTATGCAAAATGGTGTTTCTCGACTTGGTCGACCCGACGTCTCGGAGCTGTCAGAAGAAGGCCGCCTGGCTTTGCTTGAGGCGATGAGAAACTCAAAGATTGACTTTATCAACATGAGCGAATCTGAGGCTCTGAATCTGGGGAGAAGTCATGGCTCATGGTATAATCATCCATGGGTGAGTAGCGATTTGCTGCTCCTTTTCCTCAGCAATGCGGACCCGGAAGAACGTGGACTGGAGAAGTATGTGACTGAAGAGCAAGATATTGGTTATATTTTCCCCCCAGATTACGACACGGCTGTCCGGGAAAGACTTGAAGAAAATGCAGAGTTCTTTTTGAATAAGATGAAATCAAAATGGGACTACTCTAAAAACTAACGTTACAGGTGTGGCTTACAATAGTCTGGCCTTTGTTCTGAGAATGATCTGGAATCAAACGTTTTCCATTGGACGCCAAGAAATCGTAGGATCTTTAAGATGTCTCACCTGGCTGATCATCATTGAATAACTGTAAATTGGCTACAATAGATAGAAACATATTTAGGAACTGCCATGCCGACCCATGAAGTAAGCAATGAAAAAACAAAGATGTTCTCAGAGTCACGCGAGCTCCCTTTAGCGCGTATGCAGCTATTAAGTGACATTATTTACGCCATGGCCATGATCTTCCTTGTCTTCAACATCCCTTTGCCCGGCCCGGAGGTTACCGATAGCTACACAGCTGCACTTTTCTATTTTCAGGATGTGCTGTCCGAGATGGTAGCAGGAATTATCACCTTCATCCTCATTGCCGTTTATTGGATGAAAAATGTGCAACATTTCCTTTACTATGACAGGATGACCGTACAATTCGCCTGGCTGCACCTCCTGCACCTGGCCTTTGTGGCCACTCTGCCGATGACTAACAAGATGACTATCGTACTGGATGAAATTCCCGGTGCATTGGTGCTCTACAGCATTAATATCTGTTTGGTTGGAGTCTTTTCTTTCTTTGCCTTTAGATATGCTGTAAAAAAGAAATTAACCATTCCAGGAGTGGAAGAAGAGGAGCTCCGCAAGGTTCTGTCCCAATCGCTAATCGAACCCACAGTTGCAATTATAGCCATCCCTGCAGTTTTCTTGAGTCCTTTGGCCTGGGATGCTGTTTTTACTTCGGTCCCGCTTATCCACGGCTGGTTGTCCAGGCAGAAGGACTCATCTATAGAAAAAGCTAGCTGACCAATCAGATAGGGTATAGTACAAAAAACAAATATCTGACATTCTTCGGCTCGAACATTTTTATCAAAGATTCAGAATTGCATCTCATGGTCGGGGATGTACGATGTCTTAAAATCTGTATATATCAGGTTTTCCGGTACTATTCTGTATAAGTTGTCTTATGTGTGTTAAAACATTACAAACTTTCTGGTATTAGAACTTTAGCGTCATAGATAAATAATGCACGGAGCTTCTCCCAAAAATTTCCTCCCAAGACAAACAGGGTGACAATAAAAAGTACATCAGCACACATATTCATAACCATGCTGTTTGCAGCATAGCCTTTTATCAAATGTGGACTATAGAAAATCAGATTTGCATAAATAACATGGAAGAATAGCAAAACTAATCCGATTCTATAACGAATACGGCTCACTTCTCCTTTAGGCACAATCCTTTTGAGGAAAGTGAAAATCCGTTCCTTAATATAATTAAAACCGTCTTTTCCAAGAAAGACTATTGAAATAACGCTAAAAATCTCTGGAACTCCAACAATCAGGATCCCTGAAAACAAAGTTTTAGCTTCGGTTGAAAGGCTTGAGCTTGTAACCAGTGGCACAAAGAGAGGGCATATCCAACCAAGTGCAAAAAATGTAAGTCCAAGCCGGAAACGCCAACCGGTTGGGCTGTATGTACTGGGTTTGTTTGCTTGCATTTGATCACTCCCCTGGAATGGTAGATAGGGTATCTTTTTGCTGTCAATAACTACCTGTGTTCTTTTTGATTTTAAAATCAAAATCAGTTACGCGAAAGAAGAGGTTTTCTAGCTACACGTGATAACTCCATCTGACAAGGTGTAGAAACTAACCCGACAAGTCTGAAAACCTTTTAGAGTCTCTGGATAAGTACCATGGTGATATATCTAACAACATAATTTCAAAAGATATTCCTTAGTTTCTAATTTTCTTACAGAAGTTCAGGAGTAAGGTGCTAATTACGGACAACAGATGATTACGGTAAAACAGCCACACGGATTGCCTCTCCGGTTTCCGCTATGCGCATCCCCCTGGTTGTCTCTTCCAGCGACACCCGGTGGGTTACAATATCCTTAAATGGAAATATATTCTGGGTCATAGACAGGAAATCCACAGCCATCTGCAGATGTTTTGTGTCGTAATTATGAATACCCTTCAGGGTGAGCTGTCGCCAGACAATATCGCAGGCATCATAGGTGAAATCTGCTCCCGGAGAGGAATTACCGACTTCAACAAACCGCCCACCAATCCTGAGACATTTCATGCCTATTGGAATCAACGCTGAAACACCGGCAACCTCTAAGGCCCCGTCTACACCGGAACCGTCGGTAAGTGCCCGTACCGCCTCCACCACCTGCTCATCTGTCATGCCGCTGGTGTTCAGGGTGTCTGTGGCTCCGAAGCGTTTAATAAAATCAAGCCGGTGGTCCACAACATCAGTGACAATAATTCTACGGCAGCCATAGTGTTTCGCCAGGGCAGCCGCATAGAAGCCGAGGGCGCCCGCTCCCATAATCAATACGTTTTCAAATGGCTTGATTTCGATGGCTTCCCAGGCGGCCACAACCGTCGAAAGTGCACAGTTAGCCGGCGCTACTATCTCATCGGACAGATCATCGGGTAGCTTGATCACACAGGTGCCCGGAGTGATATAACAGTACTCTGCAAACCCGCCTAAAAAATGAGGAGGCGCTTCGCAACTGTCGTGCCCATATTTCTTCAGGGAGCGGCACTTCATCATCAACCCCTTCTCACGGCAGTAGTAGCATTTACCGCAGTTATCCATAATGGTCCAGGTGATCCGGTCCCCCACTTTCAGAAGGCGGTCACCGGAATCGTGCGTTACACCCGAGCCCAACTCAGCTATTTCTCCCACGATTTCATGGCCCAGAATAGACGGTACTGGCCCGCTTCGCCGTCCCAGCCAGGTATGCAGATCAGATCCACAGATCGTACAGCAGGTCACCCTGACTAATATACAGCCGCTTTCCACTGTCGGCAGCGGGTATTCTATGATTTCCAGATCCTTATTTGCGGCAGTCATA
>CAXMTO010000330.1:0-10180 GCA_964196355.1 uncultured Myxococcota bacterium | reverse complement strand
TCAAACTACGTTTTTATTGTTAGGTTAATCTGGATTTTCAGAAGGTTAAGACATTTTTTTATGTTGCTAGGTTTTAGGAGGGGACTTCTTAAAGACATGTACAGGAATAGTATCAAGTTAAGGCGTTGGTAATATCTTCGGACATTTGAGATGGCAATATCAACCAATGCTGCAACGGTGGTCCCTAAATTGATAAGCGTTTTGGAGATCCGACTATTCGAGAAGACGCTGGTTGAGGATCTTGTTTGGCTAAAGAGATGACTGAGAGAGTAAAAGAAAAATGGCATTTTCAGGATGAGAAATAATCTGTATTATTCAAGCCGGGTATCCAAAAGACAAATTCATCACCATTGACCATCCAGCTCAATTTCTGCCGCCCTCTTTATTTTTTCTGGATAATCAGAAGATAAATACCAGATACCCTCCACTTCTGAAGAAGAGAGCCCCCTACGAGAGGGGGGAAGATCAGTTCTCATTAAAAATATAATATCACTACTCATCCAGGGGTGCCGATACCAGTAGTGGTGTCCAACGATATCAAAGCCCCGCTCCTCTTTGCCAGCTGATACATCTATAATCTCAACATTTCTAATATCATTACTGAGAAGGAAAGCTTCTTCAATAATTTCAGCATCTGCCGTGCCGGTTCGCACACTCCCCCTCATAAGGAGTTGTGCTGTTTTAAGAGCATTATCGTCATCGGTAACTGTGATAACAACCTGCTCAGCAAGCTTACTTATTGGTTGCAATCTATCAAGGAAGATATCAACTTCAACGTCTGCTGCTGCAAAAACAACTGCGCCAAGCCCGAGCTTCTCTTTTAACACCGTGTCATCCAAACCGGTAAAAGAGTGGTATAGTTCAAACAAAGCTTTAGATACAACCCTTCCTCCAGCACTATAGGAAAGAATATTGATATGTTCTGCAGTCGTATACTCAGAAAGAAGGACAATTAAACCTTGTAGACTAGCACTTGAATTTAAGGCACGTTGCACGTCAGTACCGACCAGATAACTCAAAATGTTTTGATGCGAAGGCCAGGAAAAAGCAACCCCGACGAAGTCTCTTCCCGCGAAATGGTCTACCTCGGCGGTGAGAATTGTCGAGTTAGCAAAATCCACTTTGGTGCCGTGCACATAAATCATAATTTCTTTATCGACTGCAGCGGTAAGTTCTGAGTTGATAGAATCGACAAATGATTGTAGTTCTGGCGTCAGGTTTTGATGAGACCGTTCTGCATCTATGGGCATTACAGCAAATTCATCAATTTCCACAAGTGCAAGAGGCATAGGTGTAATTTGTTCAGAAGAGAGCGAATATTCATATAAATCCGCCCACTCTGTGGTAGGATCTCCCATACGTATGGTTGCTTTGCCTACATGAAGAACGGGATCTAATATGTTGCCATAACTAATTGTATCACTGGCGTCAGTTAGGGCTCTGTTAGTAGCATAAAAAATCTGTGATTTTACAGTTTTATGCTGAGAAGCCAGATGAGCAAATGGATCAATGGTTGAGTCTTGATATATGATAGGTGTGGGCATTAAAGTTAATTGCTCTTTTGATGCACATCCCGCGAGTACATTAATTGTAAACAGAGCAAAGAGCATGTACTTGAGGTGAAAAACAGGATTTTCTAGTTTGATCATCGTCCACACCAAAAAAAAATCATAAGATCAGATCCATATTACTATTTATTTCTTTACCTTCTTTTTCATTTACATATATCCTCAGAACTCCTGATGTCAAACATTGACTTAAGAATAATGAGAATAAGATCAAGAGTGGTATCAAAATAATGGGCCGAATTAGCCAAAAATATATTAAGCCGCCCACGTCCGATTTATGTAGATTACCATAGAAATAGTCTTCCCTCGAAACCGGAAACAGAGCTTGGCTGTCTTTTCGACCTTTCCAAAAGGGATTTATTAAATTATCTTTGTTTTCTCCTCTGGCCTTGCCACTCAATTCCATAAAGTGCGATATCTATGAATAACAAATCGTTTACGCTGACACTCATATTTTTGCTGTCTGTGCTTTGCACTCACCGGATCATCTCGGCGGAAGAGACACCTTCTCCATCTTACTCCATCAAGCTCTATACCCAAAGCGGTATTGAGGCAGCAAAAGAGGCAGGGTCGTCAGGGATTGGTAGCAAATTTTTTACCAAGATAAATAATTACAAGGCACGATTAAATAGCATGCGCTTGGAGGTTCGCGATCTGCAGAAAGAACAGCAGATTGGTCTTATCATTCAAATACGAGAAACAGAGACGGAACTACGGGAAACATTTGGAGATTTGCTTCGCTTTATACTTCACAAACAAGCCAGCGGTAAAGTCAATCCCCTGATAATTAGCAATGCCGAGGCTCTCCTGATAGAGGAATCAGAGATAATCCGAACTGAAATCGAATATGTAGAAAACAACATTAAAAGCATGCGACATGGGTATAACGATCTGAATGCAGCTGAACTCTTCGCCCGGAACCAGGAAATTAGCAGGAAATATCACATATACGATAGATTACTCGACGATTTACTCGAAAACTCGTCCAGAATGGAAAATCTGAAAATTCCGGTTCAGGAAGATCTCACCTTTTTGGATAAGTTGCTACAGCATAGAGCCATAACAGTTTCTGGTGAAATTAAACTTATTCAAGAGCAGCTTACTGACTTACATGGACAATATCACAACGCTTCAAAAGAGGACAAAGGTGCAGTCCTGGCAAAAATCAATGCCGTTGAGGAACATAAGGAAGGATCGTTAGACAGCCTTACGAATATAATTGTGCTCCTAAACACCCGCGGCATGAAAACCGCCGATTATAGTGAGCTTCTGGTTAAAGCCAAAGGGCAGCTATCACGTCAAATACTTGATAGTGGGGTCGCATTTTCCCTCCTCCAAAACTGGATTGAATTCTCAATAAAATGGCTCAAGGGGAATAGCATAGCAATTGCTATAAAGATTATTTCCGTCATCATCATCCTGCTCATTTTCAGATTAATTGCCTCTCTGGTTAAAAGACTTGTCAAAAGGACGATCGGGAGAGAAGAGTCAGATTATTCCAACCTCATGGGCAATTTCTTTGTCTCAATTTCTGGAAAGATGGTGATGATCCTCGGTATCCTCGTTGTCATCTCGCAACTTGGCATCAAAGTAACACCACTTCTTGCTGGCCTTGGTATTGTCGGTTTTATTGCCGGTTTTGCCTTGCAGGATGTGTTATCTAATTTTGCCTCTGGAGTGATGATCCTCATCTATCAACCTTTCGATATCGGTGATACGATAGAGGTACCGGATGTAAGTGGTTATGTTCAAAACATGAATCTCGTTTCCACAATTATTCTCACTTATGACAACCAGAAGTTGGTGGTGCCAAACAACAAAATCTGGGGAAACATTATCCGCAACATTCATTCAGAACCGACCAGAAGAGTGGACATGTCTTTCGGGGTCAGTTATGAAACTGATCTAGATAAAGCCGAAACGGTACTTAAAAATATTCTAGATGAACATGAATTAGTTCTTTCCAATCCACCACCACGGATAAAGCTGCACACCTTAAACGACTCATCGATGGATTATATTGTTCGTCCATGGACAAAAACTGAGCATTATTGGGAGGTTTATTGGGATATTACTCGGTCAGTGAAGAAACGTTTTGACAAAGAGAATATATCAATTCCATATCCGCAACAGGATATTCATATCAAAACCGGAACAGAAGAGGAATCGTCGTAAAACTGTCAAATTTTCATGTCGCTTTTATTATTGTCCATTAATATCTCATTCCAAAAATTCTCCTATCAAGGTATTAAGCAAAATGGAAGGTACCACACCAGTATTTTTCAACCTCAGCGTAGAGATTCGTACTGGCAATATCAAACCGTTGCCAATGCTACTAGGTGAAGATGTTTCCTGAGAAGTTCTGGTTCTCATAAGCCCGAATGCCTAGCACATTTTTACATGCCGTCTGTTGGAGATGTTTCCAGAATTTCTTCTTCATAAACATCGATTGAGTCACCTGTTCCAAGAGAAAATTCTTTGGGTTAACCAAAAAATAAAATGTTGTGACTCTCAAGCGACGAGGAAAAAAAGAGATAGAGATGGTGGATATATCCCCTACTTGATATCTGTGCCCGAATAGAAGGGCATGAGGTACAACATCGATTGTTGCGGGATCTCTGCCGTAATTTCACGGCCTGGGAAGGGTTGCTGACGCTGGCTGAAGAGGATGGAATGGCTCCTCTTTTGAAAAAGCATCTGGATGAGTCTGGCTGTGAGTATCCGGTCACTGTTCGTCGAAGCCTGGATATCCTTTACAAACGACACCACCATCAGACAAATCTCCGTTTCACAGTGCTACAAACGCTATTAGAACTCTTTGCCCTTAATGGCTTAACACCTATGGTCATAAAGGGGGCAGCATTATGTTATACGACTTATCCTGACCCAGCACTTCGCCCGATGCGTGATATTGACCAAAAAAACCGCATCCCCCCCCTAAAATGATATAGATATCAGTCAACTAATATAACGGAAAGAAGCTTCTCTCACTGTGTATTACAGGGTTTATTTAATTTCTACAATAGGTATAGATACCCATTTCTTGCTCTTTTCAGATTTCGACAAGGTCCAGCAACAGAGATTATATTTCGTGACTGGACCAAAACTCACATGGACCACAAAGAAACTAATGTTTGAACTCCACTCTGGGCTTCTCTGAACCTTTAAAGTCAACACCAGGGTCACAGATGAGCAAACGCTCATCCTCTATATCGAAATTTTCGATAAGATAATTTTTCACTGTCAGCGACCTTGTCTCTCCAAGTTTAAACAATACTTTTCCGAATTCCTCTTTCTGAGCCCTAGTAAAAGGCGTACCTTTGAGAGTCTCATAATCGTCTAATTCAGAAACAGAGACCTTAGAACAGATGGAATATGGTTTTTCCGCATCTTTTTTAATTGCTTCACCGATTTTAGCGAGCTTAGCCACATGTTCCTCTGTGAGTTCTGTTGATTTTACTTGAAATTCCAAAGAAGGAAGATCTGTATTTATCAAAGCCTGGCCAACTTTTGCTCCGGCGTACACGAGGGCCCCTGTAGGACCTAGAAAAACATAGGCCAGGTAAGGGGCAACAGCCAGAGATATTCCTTTCCCCAAAGTTGTTACAATAAGGTCGCCAAGGCCAATATTGAGTTCTGAGAGTTCTCCACTGATGGGAACATCAAGATCAATGGCACCATCATTATCTTTGAGCATGGAAAAAGCCATATCAAGAGGTACAGGCAACTGATTATGAAATTTTCCTGATATCTCCCCCTCTATGGTTTCTGAATCAACATCTTTGAGCCTGAGATTGTTCTTCATGTCGATCTTGTTTCCATTAATCTTCATGGTAGAAGAGTAATCCAATCGACCATTGACGAAATACGTGCCAATGGCATCCACGAGATAGGGTGAAACATGAGTCAGGGAATAATTTTTCAAAGAAACTTCCTGATCAATTGCCATTTCCTTTGCAAGTGGAGCAACATTTCCTGTGATCTTCAGGGGAGCATATTTGTTGAAGGTCCCATTTAATTGATATGAAAATGGCTGCTCTGGCTTATTGAGATCAATATTTTCGAGAAGAAGCTTTTCAATCTCCAAGGTGGTTGAAAAAGGTTCAGAGTGAGTTGTATCAGTAAAGGCAAAACTGCTCTCTCCACCCAATTTGATCTGTTGAATATTTACAGGGATTCCTTTTGGGGTCGCTTCTTCCTTGCCACCAGTGTGGCTTGGCTCTTCTTTGGGGGGGGAAGTCGCTTTTCCTTTTTCTTCAGATTCTGACTGCTTTAATGTATAAACACTTACTAAAGAATCCAGATTAATGGCCTGTATGAGCACCCCTTCATCATTGGAGTACTGCAGTCCTTGGACATTAACTGATTTTAATTGAGCCAGGGGATCGCCATCGCCTTCCGAAAGAAATCTCCCTTGACTGCCAACAAAAGACCCAACTCTTGTAGAAAAATTATCTCCAATCCGTATATCTTCAATCGTAATATTATCAAGAGCCGCGAGGGTTGTCTCAGATTGAGGATCTCTTACATTTGGCCTGAGAATTAGGAACTTATCCAGTTGACCACTTTCAAAATCCATAGTTTCTAAACCAATCAGTTCAACAGATTCTACTGATATTTCCACAGGCACTATCTCAGAAGATGGTACGGTGACATCATTAATAGTAAACTCGGCAAGCTTTACGCCAGGAGTACCATCACCTTCCACTCCAATTAAGGCAAAATTAGAAACGGTGATAAGATCAGATTTGTCTTTCTGCACATTGAGCTCTTTTCCAGTGACACCAAGGGTACCCAATATGGAAATATTTTCACTGAGATTAAGGATAAAATCAGTATCCCCTGTCAACACCCCCTGACTCAGTATGGTTCCGGCGTTCTTTAAGTTGGTCAATAATCCTTGGACCTCAAGACTCCCTTTGAATCCAACCTTCTGCTCTTCAGTACCAGAGCTAAACGTTGCGATACCTGACCAGCTCACTTGCTTATCACTCACCTCTACTGCAGGTAAGGCAACATCAGTATCACTCAGAACAACATCACCATCAAAGATGACCTCAACATTATCCCCGAGTGCAATTTCCGTCTTTCCTCTAAAATCGAATTTTTCCTGTTTCACTTCAACCACTTCAGGTATCTCAAAAGCAGTGAGATCACCAGCTAAAACACCATTCGTTCGAATAGAGCTAACAGTCTCCTGTCCTGTACCTGCTAAATATTCAAAATCCCCGTCGTAGGATAGAGCACTATTTGCAACGGTCATCTCACCTGGTCCTACACCCATAGAATAGCGAGTCTCACCTACATCGAGTTTACCCTCTGCACGTACGGCTAAACCCTTTGATGGGGTACCCGTTTCAACACGGATTTTTCCGGCCCATTTGCTTGGTCCGGTCGATGATTTCATGATTTCCATCACATACAACAGAGGATCAATGGTAAGTGAGGCATTTGTGTCTACTACGACTTCTTCACCTATAGTGACTTGAGTACGACCCGAAATCAATATTTCAGGATCGCTTACATTGATTACTGGCTGGTCCAGATCAAAACGAGCTGCCTGGGCTTTGAGATCACCATCTGTGGTAACAACCATCGTTTCTTCTTTCATTGAGAATTGAACTTTACCTCCCCAACCAACAGTCCCCTTTGTACCCCAGCCAGTTCCACCAATGACTCCGTCAACGAGATGTATTTTCCCGTCATATTGAAGATCGATCCCCTTCTCCTGCTCCATGGCAAATCGGAGTTTACCTTTTAAGCCAGCATCTCCCTGGAATGGTGAAACGTACCCTCCGAGAATTTTCTCAAAATCTCCAAGAGAGAGTTGAGAAATATCAACATTTCCTATAATTTCAACTACAGGAAGCACAGAAATCCTTGATAATTCAATAAATATTGGAGCACCATTGAGGCTACCTTTAAAAGAAAGAGCCCCCTGCTTTCGATTTGGATCAGTGTTAAAGCTAGTGATGATGGCTTCCTCGACAAAAAGAGTCGAGTCGATCTCAGAAGATTTATAGTGAACTGTAACATTTTTGATAGAGACAACCTCTGCATTGAAAATCCAGCCAAGGCTCTCTTTTACTTCCTGATGCACTTCTTCTTTAGATTTCTCTTCGGAAGATGTTCCTCCATCAGAGAGACTGAATGATCCAATCCGCAACCCGCCATCATCAGCCTTTTCAATTTCGATAACGATATCAGAAAATTGGGCACCTTGCAGGCGTGCTTCCTTACTGAATAACTGTTGCAAACCAATATTTATGAATATTGTGGAATTTGAGAAAACAGTTTTGCCATCTTTGTTGATTTCCACCCCTTCAAGGGCCGCGATTCCTGTTATTGGATTCAAACGCACTCTTTCAATGGTTGCTGAATCCGCTCCGTTATCGATTAGCCATTTCTGTAAATAGTATTTCGTGCCGACAGGAAGTAGTAGAAGAAAAGTAAGAAGAATCAGTAATGTAACACCAGGAATAAAAAAACGCTTTTTCTTCAAGAATAACAACCTGCCTTTGCTTGTCTTTTGGTCCATTTGGGCCCCATGATATGAATTTTGTGATTTGAAAATAAGATAAATTTTCAATTAGTATAATGGCGAAAAGGTGATAAGTCATCGCTTTGTTAGCCCAGCCTAGCATTTTTACAAATATCCGTTTTTTCGTAACCATCCGTTGATAACCTATCTTCTTTTTACCTTTTTTCAAGAATATTTCCCCCATAACATGCAACCCAACAGATTCAGACCAAAACGATGCATTCTCACCGCAATTCCACCTTAATTTGAACAGACGGATCCATTACCGGTACTTGAACTTTTTAAAACTCCACAACCGTTTCTTCACAACCTGGCTAGGTAAACACCCCATTTGCACTCATTGCACTCGGGCGCTTAGGGCTTCGCCCAACACGCTTGTTATTCAAGTATAAGGAGGACAATGACAAGTGTACGCCTCCCATTTGGCTGTGCTTCATTTCAATACTTTTACTTCTTTGGTCGATAAGAAATTGCAATGTCATTCTTATTCACTTTAACAAGGAAGTAACACATGGGTAATAAAATCAGAGACAATTTCGTTGAACACATGGAGTTACCTCTGGAGGCCGAACGCCTAACACATTTAAGCTTGCTGCCCGTCCAAGATGGTTCCAGATTATCAACAGAGATAATTGCTCCATTAATCCAGCATCTGATATTCCTGCAGCTGTTCCAGGTATTGCTTTTCTCTCTGGCGGACAGAGTTCAGAGTTGGCCACTGCACACTTAAATGCCGTGAATCACCTTGGTGGAGTTCCCTGGGAACTGAGCTTTTCCTATGGCAGAGCTCTTCAAGAAAAAACACTCCTGATCTGGCAGGGAAAAGAGGCAAATCGGGGACTTGCCCAGAAAACTCTTCTGCATAGAGCCAAATGCAATGGCGCTGCACGTTTTGGCACCTATTCAGAAGAGATGGAAGGTGATTAGTTTGCCATATTGGCAATATATTCTTCAGCGAGTGCAACCTCCTCCATACAACCAATAAAAATTGGTGATCGGTCATCTTTTTCTTGAGGTAACCGGTCTAGAATTGGGCCATGCCCATCGGAGGCTGCTCCACCTGCCTGTTCCACCAGGAAGGCCATTGGATTTAACTCAAAAGAGAGGCGAAGTTTGCCATTGGGGTGCCCCTGTAGGTGAGGGTAGATAAATATCCCAGAACCCTTTTTAAGTACCTGGTTAATATCGGGAACAAATCCCCCACTGTAGCGAAGCTTGCAACCGCGTCTCTCTAGGTCTTGGACATAACTTTCGATCTCTGGAGTAAAAAGATTCCGTAATCCGCCGGGAGAGTATATGTTTGCCTGGGGTTTGATTTGTAAATCTTCCTTGATAAGAGTGTATTCCATCAACTGATTCATCCCAAATTCATGAACCCCTTCCCCAGTGCTGTAGACCAGGGTAGTACGTGGCCCATAAAGTATATACATGGCAGCAACCTGTTTCCTGCCCGGCAATAAAAGATTACAGCCCTCAAATATGGATACGATTGTGCCGACGGCAAGATTTACGTCGACAAGCGAGGACCCATCCAGCGGATCAAAAGCTACAGAATAACGACCACTGCAATTAGTTGACAAACAGATGATATCCTCGGCTTCCTCGGATAAAACATTGCCCACCACACCAGAATGCAGGAGACGTTTTGTCATAATTCGATCTGCAAGCACATCTAAAGCCAACTGTTCTTCACCGTAGAGATTTGATGTTCCGGCAACACCTAAATCTCCGGTCCGGATCGAGTTTATAATATAATTGGATGCTTCAGCTATCTCACAAATAAGGTGAACAAGGTCGTCTTTAACACCCCGCTCCCGCAAATGTTGTCGAAGATTGATCTGGAATTTGGTTTTTCCTCGATTGCTCATATGCCCTCTTTATTTCGTCTAAGTTTTGATTTTCCTGTTCTTTAGAAAACTGATCAATATACTCAACTTGGTATTTGATATGACGTAGATAGGAAAATAATCACGAACCAGTGTAGTCGCGGGTAAAATCTGATGCAAAGAAACAAGGTTTGTACAATATTGAAAGCTTACGTCGTGTTTGCCACCCTTGATCAATGTAGCTG
>CAXMTO010000329.1:0-3624 GCA_964196355.1 uncultured Myxococcota bacterium | reverse complement strand
ATATGGACGATCCGGATATCGAGAAACTTGTGAATACTCACAGTGGTTTTGTAAAAATTACCATCCCTGCCGGAACCTATTCGACAAATCCCGAGAAGGTCGATACTCTAGGCACGGAGGTGAGTCTGGTTGCCTCGGAAGATTTAGATGACACTACCGTCACCGCTATACTGGCAGCAATTTTTCACAGTAAAGAGCAACTGAAAAAGGCCCACCCGACCCTTTCTCCAACCAGGGAGGCGGGTACCAATAAATTACAGGGTGAAGTTCAACCACACCGGGCGGTCATCAAATATTTCCAGAAATAGAGTCATAAGGTACCCTGTCATCAAAATTACGGGTTAGTGTTTGTGCTCAGGGTAATAGGGCAGCAGGCTTTTAATGCTTTCCTTCAGTCTTTCCGGGTATATAATATCAGCGTTCTGTTTAGCTTTCATTGCCGCAAGGATTACCGCGTGGTGTTTTTCCAGGCGTTCAACATAATCTTTTTGACTTAGCTTGACTCGTTGGGTCAAAAAGTAGTCTGAGATCGTAGAAATGATTTTCTGCGCATGGTTTTCTTTGTTCATAACCCAGCGCACTAATTGATTTTGTGATTGTGCATCGGATTTGCCGGCTAATTCAGCAATCAAGTTAGCCGACTTCTCTATTGTAGCAGTATCTTCAAGCATTGACTGCACCCTCGCGTAGTCATCATAAATTCCACATGGAATCTGGCAGTGAGCGTACACCTCTTGCGGTAGCACAAAACAATATCCGACTATCAAAACGGCACAGGTTAAGACTGCTTTTTTAACTTTCCGCATTTTTGTTTTCTCCGTGATTTTATTCTGTTATATACGTAACGTCCTGCTCCACCTGTAACTGTGCAGAGTTCCGGCACAGGGTGTGACAGACGCGATTGTCAGGAAATTTCTTCACTCGTGTTATGCAGGTCTTTTAACGACGCCATCAATTATGCCCGTCACCTCAATGCTCAAACAATAGGTACTTTTCTTGTTAAGAGAAGTCTTTGGAATAAAGATGCCAATGTTATTCATGCCGGAGATATATTATTCAATGGCTTCTTCCCAATGACCAACTCCTGCAATTCCCTCAATATCGGCATTGATGAATACTTTCATTGCATTTTTCTCCTTAATATATAACGATCACGGACAAGCCCCTAAGCAGACGAGTGAATCCGGTTGTGTACGTCAGGCATACCCCCATTTTAGCAGACCATGTCAAAGTCTATCTAAGCAGTATAGGCATCATGAAATAATGTGTTGAATTTTCCGATTTGCATATTGGCTGAAATGTTAGATAGCCAGTGATAATATTTTGTAATAAAGAAAAATCTGGAATATTATATTCCTACTGTTATGTTGCGAGTTGTCCTGAAAACCTAGCAACATAAACAGGTCTTTTGAGCTTTTAAAATATAAAGGTCACCCAGAAAAACCTGACAGGATAGAAGTACCTTCAAAGAGAAGATGTTTCCAGAAAATTAATAATCTGGACGAATATCCTGCAGTACTTGCATCTAATCGCACCCCTAGCGTATTCGTGAATCAATTTTGCCGGATATTTTCTGAAAATTGAGCTATCTATTGTAAATCTTCCAAGATTAGCTTGTTGGGTTCTTATAGCTTATCTGAACTCACGCATGTAATATGAGCGATTGGAAAACCCCAATCAGTGTTATCCAACTCTCGAAAAGGATGATTATATTATAATCAGCACCCCAATCTCTGGTTACAACACCTTGTTTTTGGAATCCTACAAAGATAAAGACGTAGTATCTCAAATTATGATAGATTGCTATGCAATATTAGGTGAGTACCATAATTAATGAACGACAAAAGAAGGAGTCCATTGGAGATGGAAAAAAAAGTCTGGATACGAAACACATTGACACCATTTATCTTTCTTAGCTGTACTTTGTTACTAACTGGCTGCGGATCAAAGATCAAATACGGTGTGGCAAAGATAGACAGTACGCCCCAAGGGGCTGAAGTTGTAAACTTAAAAGATTCGAGCCATTTTGGTGTGACTCCTGTAAGAGTTTCTTTCTCTGGTGAAGCGGACACCTCCGAATTTGTTACAGTACAATTACGTAAGAGCGGGTACCGTGACCGTATCTCCACTTTTTGGATTAATAGGAGACATGAGACTGTCGAGGCAGCCAAAAATGATGAGATCGATATTCATATTGACCTCGAAAAAATTGCCAAATAAAGAAGGGGGAGTATATGAAGGTTTTTTCGCTAAATAGCTTAAAATGGGGGCTGGTCATTTTTTTAACCAGCATGCTGAGTTCTTGTTCCTCGAAGCAACCTGTTAATTTTAATATCCATACCGAACCTGAAGGCGCACATATTATTTATAGTATCGATAGTTTAGAATGGAAATACCTTGGTGTTACTCCATTGGATGCTATGCAGGTAATGGATGAGAAGGGGTTTAAGAATGACCAGACCTTTACCCTGCGAGCCATGAGATGCGGATATGTCAATCAATCGAAGCAGTGGACTGCAGAGAGATTATTGGAAGAAAATGAGGAAAAAGGAATGATATTCTGGACTCCTCGACTCATAAAAGCAAACGAGTGAGGTTATGAAACATATAAGTAACTTTAGAAGCCACCTTATTATATCGTTTCCCATTCTGCTCTTGAGCACTGCACTGATGAGTGGCTGTGGGAAAAAAGAAGTCGAAGTTGAAAATGTTTCAGAATCATTGAAACCCGAAGGCCGTCAGATAGCTATCCAAGATAGCGAAATTGCTCAGCAAGACGAAAGTTTTGGTGAGGGAGATCTTGAGTCTTTAGATAAATCCAACGGGGCATCCTTTTCGGCTGATCCTGAATCAGAAGAATATAAAGCTCTTTATGGGCGATCATCCAAACCTCTTTATCCAGTTTACTTTGATTTCGACAGCAGCTTCATTAAGCCGGACCAATTTGACAATCTCGCGAGTAGCGGTGATTACCTGATGGAAAACGAATCGGTAGCGCTGATTGTGGAAGGTAACTGTGATGAACGAGGGACTGCCGATTATAATCTTGCCCTTGGTGAAGTAAGAGCGATGAATGTGAAGCAACACCTGGTAAACCTAGGAATCGCTGAACATCGGATTTCAACAATCAGTTTTGGTTCACAAAGACCGCTCTACATGGATAGTAATGAAGACGCTTGGGCTAAAAACCGCCGGGCGGATCTAGTTCTGCCGCAATAGTTTGGCGGTTTACATTGTTCCTGTGAAGTTCCAAGTTGATCATGTCCCAAAAACTTACTCTAAAAGGAGCATTCTACTACTTTTGAAAAATCAGAATTATTTCAAGAAAACCAGCTACAAATGGAGCAATCTAAATTATTGATAATTCCAGAGCATCTGTATTGTCTTGGACATTTTTTAGTACTTCGCAGCTTGGTCAGGAAGGTCCCAATCCTTCAATTTTTATCAATGGCGGGGCTTTTTCGTAACTTGATTTTATGCTTCTAGTGTCATGTCAATCTTGAAATGACGTATAATAAGTGGTATGTTTCTTCATAAATCATCCCCAAAAGGAGAGAGAAATGGAAGTAGACATGTACACGGATGATTACACAGACGAAATCAGTGAATTGGTAGAAGAGGCAC
>CAXMTO010000328.1:0-4673 GCA_964196355.1 uncultured Myxococcota bacterium | reverse complement strand
TAGTAGTCTATGTTTGCTGGGGTAGCGACGTTGCAGGTAAGCGAACGCAGTGAGACTCCGGATGTGATCATATCTGCTGCCCTCCCGGGAAGCAGGCCGTGCTGAAAACAGATCTGATAAGCCCACCCTCCAGTGCGACATATTTCGAGCTTGCTTCCCAGCATACCGGGATTTCTGTTGTCATTTCTATTAATTGAAAAACCCGTAGAAAAAAAAATATAAATGAGATAAGTTTATCTTCATTAGACAGCAGAGAGGGGTAACTTTTTTTATGTTTGAGTAATTCCTTTAAAAACTGTCTCTTATCACCTTTTTATGTAGGAAGGATAGTATTTCTTTAAAACAACAAAAGGAGAAGTGAAATGGAATTTTTAGCTACACTGGACACAATAGTTGGGAAAATTGGGGCTTTTGCCTGGGGACCACCAATGTTGATTCTGCTGGTTGGGACAGGTTTCTGGTTAACTTTTGCACTTCGCGGACTTCAGTTCAGAAAACTTGGCCATGCTCTCTATCTCGCGCTGATCAAACGTAAAGAAGATTCTGATCAACCAGGAGATATTACCCATTTTCAAGCTCTGATGACTGCTCTTTCTGCAACAGTTGGTACTGGTAACATAGCTGGTGTTGCTACGGCCATTGCGGTTGGTGGTCCTGGTGCCTTGTTCTGGATGTGGATTACGGGTCTTGTGGGGATGGCTACCAAATATGCTGAGGCCGTTTTGGCTGTCAAGTACCGGGTTGTCGATGAAAATGGCGAAATGAGCGGTGGCCCCATGTACTATATTGCCAAAGGTCTGAAAATGCCCTGGCTTGGAACCATTTTTGCAATTTTTGCCTCGGTTGCCGCTTTTGGTATTGGCAACATGGTACAGTCTAATTCAGTTGCTGATGCTGTGGAAGCAACATACCACATTCCTACAGCAGTGACCGGTATAGTCCTTATGGTCTGCACTGCAGCAGTCATCCTGGGTGGTATTAAAAAAATAGGCAAGGTAACAGGCGTTCTGGTGCCGATCATGATCGTTTTTTACATGCTTGGTGCGGGATACATAATCCTGACCCATCTTAGTGAGGTTCCAGCAGCGCTCGTCTTCATAGTAAAGCAGGCATTTAATCCTACCGCTGCAGTTGGCGGCTTTGCCGGTGCATCAATTATGCTGGCCATCCGTATGGGTGTGGCTCGTGGTGTTTTTTCCAATGAATCAGGCTTAGGTAGTGCGCCTATTGCAGCTGCGGCCGCTCAAACAAAGACTCCAATTACCCAGGCTCTGGTATCTATGACTCAGACTTTTATCGATACCATAATTGTCTGTACGATGACTGGCCTTGTCTTGATTCTAACCGGGGTCTGGTCTAACGGAGCAACCGGTGCAGAGTTGACAACGATTGCCTTTGCCGCTGGCATGCCCGGCGGTGCGCATGTGGTGACGATTGGGATCATACTATTTGCATATTCAACCATGCTTGGCTGGTGTTATTACGGTGAGAAATCAATCGAATACCTCTTTGGAGTTAAAGCTGTTCTACCCTACAGGATAGTTTTTATCTGTTTGATTGGTGTAGGCGCTATCGCAAAACTGAGCCTGGTCTGGAATATATCAGACACCCTTAATGGGTTAATGGCCATTCCAAACCTTATCGGGTTGTTGCTGCTGACTCCGGTTGTGGTTTCAGAAACCAAGAAGTATTTTGATAACAAGAATAACAACGTATAACAGAATATTTGAAGAAACTTTAGTATATCAATACGTTTGATGCCAATTGCAACTCATTTGGCAATTGTAAAAAGGCGGATTTAGTTGTATTCTGAACCCGCCTTTTTGCTTTATGCAGGGCGGGAAAAAAACAGTAATTTAATATTCATTTAAAAAAATCTGTCATAAAAGTTTATATACTGACATCAACTGGGAGGAGCCGTAGGGAGTGGTGCACGGAAAAATGTGGCTGCCTGGCATGATATTGCAATGGATACAAAAACTCTTCGATGGGGCATTCTTGGTGCCGGTGATGTTTGTGAGGTAAAGAGCGGTCCCGCTTTTCAGCGGGCAGGTAATTCTGAACTGGCAGCCGTGATGCGGCGAGACAGTGCTAAGGCAGAAGATTTTTCAAGGCGTCATGGAGTACCAAAATGGTACGATTCGGTGACCGACTTGCTGGGAGACCGTGATATCGATGCTATCTATATCGCCACTCCGCCTCGTTACCATCTGGAACACACCACAGCCGCTCTGAAGGCCGGAAAGCACGTGTACCTGGAAAAGCCCATGGCAATGAACAGTGAGGAGTGTCTTCAGATCATTGAGGCAGAAGAAAAAAGCAGCAAAAAGATAGCTGTGGCTCATTACCGGCGAGCGCTGCCCGCATTTCTAAAGATTGATGAATTGCTTAAAAACGGGTCCATTGGAGATGTCAGGCTGGTTGAGGTCAATTTTTTACTCCCTGAAAGCAATTTGCTCATTCCTGAGACAGGTGATAACTGGCGGCTTAATCCAGCCCTCTCGGGAGGGGGGTTATTCCATGACCTGTCTCCCCATATGCTGGATCTCCTTCTTGTCTATTTTGGTGATCCTCTGCAGTACGAAGGATTCTCTTTGCGTCAAAACAGCAGCTCATCTTCCGATGATCTGGTACAGGGTACGATACGTTTTGAGAATAACATAGTTTTTCGAGGCTGCTGGTGTTTCACCGTTGCGGAAACAGCCACTTCTGACTCCCTGGTAATCACCGGAAACAGAGGCCAGATCTCATGCAGTTTTTTTGGAGACGAAGTCCGACTGTGCTCGGACGAAGGAGAGCAGGTATTCTCATTCACCAATCCAGTCAATATTCAACAACCAATGATAGAAAAAGTTTCACGCTATTTTCTTGATGAGGGACCTTGTCCCTGCTCTACCACAGATGGGTTAAGGGTAATGGAAATTATAGATCAATTTACAATGAATTGACTTTCAGGACACCTTAAATATGGCTGTTCGCAGGTGCAATTTATATTATGAAGATGGGCACTTAACATGTTGCAATCATTATTTGCTTTAACTGGGATTACAATCTCTGTCACACAGTAAATCTCTACTAACACCCCACAAGGGGGTATAAGTACCATGGTGGTATATGTAACCACATAATTTCAAAATACATTGCTCAGTTTCTTGTTTTTTATTGCAGTGTTTTTGGAGTAAGGTACTAATCTAACAAACAGGAAATCCATGTTACCAAAAACCATACTATACACAAATCTTCCGGCAGATCTCCACGCTCTACTCGAGCAACACACTGATTTAACACAAATTGAATCTCTTGAAACAACTCCACGCTCCGATCTGCAGTCTCTACTTGCAGATGCTGAAGGACTGATAGGGGTAGGTGAGACGGTTGGCCAGGAGATACTTGATCTGGCACCAAAACTTAAAGTTGCTTCCACCATTTCGGTGGGTTACGACTATTTTGATGTGCATGCTCTTACCAAAAGAAGCATCATGTTGATGCACACTCCGAATGTCTTAACGGAGACCACCGCTGATATGGTATTCACCCTAATCCTCTGTGCTGCACGCCGTGCAACAGAAGTAAGCGAGATGGTTCGGCAGGGAAGGTGGGTTGAAAACTTAGGATCCGAACATTTTGGTTCAGATGTTTATGGCAAAAAACTCGGTATCCTTGGTATGGGGCGTATCGGCAATGCTGTTGCAAAGCGTGCGCACGCAGGCTTTGACATGGAAATATTATACTATGGCAGGTCAGTCAAGGAGCATGCGGAAAAAGATTTCGAGGCGAAACGATGTTCCCTGGATCAGATTCTGGCTGAATCGGATTTTGTCTGTGTAATCCTGCCGCTGTCTGACCAGACTAAAAAATTAATTGGGGCCAGGGAACTGTCTCTAATGAAGCCCGGAGCCTTTTTGATCAATGGCGGCCGTGGACCGGTTGTAGATGAGGCTGCCCTAATCCAGGCCCTGCAGAATGGAACCATCCAGGGGGCCGGACTCGATGTCTATGAACAGGAGCCACTTCCACTGGATTCACCTCTGCTGAGCCTGCCTAATGTTGTTACTTTGCCGCATATTGGGTCTGCCACCCATGAGACACGCTATGCAATGGCTAAGTGTGCGGTTGAAAATCTGATCGGAGCGCTGACGAGTCGGTCTGTCGTAAATTGTGTCAACCCTGAAGTTATATAGAATGTTGATCCAGGCCAGCGCCTGAAGATATCGTATTCACATATCAACTCTTTTACAGATTTTCAGAAAGGATCGTGCGCCGTTGATGATAGAAGATTCTTCACCTAATCCACAGCAGACTAATCGGCCCAACCTGATGATAAGCATGCTGGTTGTGGCCGTGTTCTTCTCCATGGTATCCCGCGCAATATTCTCTCCACTGATGCCGTCACTGCAGAGCGAACTGGGAATCACACTTTCCGGAGTCGGTACTCTCTTTCTCGTTGTCAGTGTCAGTTATGCTGCATCAATGCTGTTTTCCTCTTTCCTGGCTGCCATTATCGGCTATGGCATGACTATTGTCGCGGCCCTTGCCTTGATAACTGTGGGACTCTTTTTGTCTGCAATATCCCCTGATGTTCTGGTGCTTGCACTTGGGATGTTTCTTATTGGTGCAGGAGCCGGCGCCTACCCGCCATCCGGGTTGGTTATGATCAATACCAAGATCAGTGT
>CAXMTO010000327.1:0-38824 GCA_964196355.1 uncultured Myxococcota bacterium | reverse complement strand
CCCATTACCAGGGCATCATATACACCGATCTCCGTTTCCTGTTGCGGTGTTCCGGGGACAACTCCAGACTGGTAGAGATCGTCGATAATAATCATATCTTCTTTAAACCCCTCTGCCTGGGCAATTATCTCGCCGGAACTGTTCATACACAGGCTGCGGCCGTCAAAGAGGAGGGAATCTTGTCCACCCACCTGATTACAGTAGAGAAACGGGACATCATGGTTTTTGCATATTTCTCTGAAAACCGTCCTTCTTATACTCTCCTTATCTCGCTGAAAAGGAGACGCTGAAATGTTAATTACAGCATCCACTGATTTTCCTTTTTCCTCGGCAGTAACAAAAAAATCCGCCACAGGTTTCACTTCATGATCTCTAATTTCATGATGCCAGACATCTTCGCAGACAGTCACACAAAAGTGATGTCCCTGTAATTCATAAATGGCAGAAGGAGGGCCCGGCTCAAAATATCTGGTTTCATCGAAAACATCGTAGGATGGCAGCAATCGCTTACGGGCTCGAAAAACAACCTCTTTTCCACGAACAACAACAGCAGAATTGTAAAGGGGTTTTCCTCTTTCATTCTCTCGACGTTCAAGACAACCAAACATCACATCCAGTTCAGGAAGATCAGAGATGAGTTCTGCCATCGCCCGATCGCCGGCATCAAGAAAAGCTTTTCTTTCCAGCAAATCCTGGGGAGGATAGCCGGAGACAACGAGTTCTGGAAAAATGACCAGCGAACATCCTCTCTCTTTCGCCCGCTTTGACCATTTACATACTTTAGCACAATTTTTCTCAAAATCACCAATAACCGGATTGAGTTGAACAAGACCTATTTTCACTTTTTTCTCCAGCCTCAGACTCTAGTAGTAACTATTTGAATCAACTGGCATATTACCTCGATCCAGGCAAAGGCAGCCACCTCAAGTCGTGAGAATGCGTCCTTGCCACATTTCTCATGAATATTCTCCTGCCTCAATTTTACCCTTCATTCATCAGGATAATTGAGGCAGTTTCTATTTAACTACTTTATTCTTTTTTTTCTTCTGATATTTTCGAACGGCACGATTATGCTCTTGAAGTGAGGCAGAAAATTGATGTTCACCATTATTTTTAGAGACAAAGTAGAAATAATCTGTCTCGGCAGGGTTGATTGCGGCTCGAAGAGCCTCTTTCCCGGGGTTACATATTGGTCCAACTGGTAATCCGGATATCGTATATGTATTATACGGCGTTGGACTGCGAAGCTGTTTTCTGGTGATCCTTCCTGAAAAGTTCTCTATTCCGTAAATTACAGTTGGGTCCGATTGAAGCCGCATCCCACGGGTCAGTCTGTTTTTAAAAACTCCCGCAATGAGCGAACGCTCAGTTTCAGCAGCTGTCTCTTTTTCAACGATAGATGCCAGAATAACCGCTTCTTCCCTGACAACATTTAGAGCAGTTTCAGAAATGAGTTTTTTCCATACCTGGAAGAATCTCCCCACCATCATAGTGATGATTTTCTCAGCCCCTCTCATATCGGCTGTCAGCCTATAGGTATCCGGATAGAGATAACCTTCCAGGCTGGCAAGGTTTTCTAAGCCAAGGGATTGGATAAACCGTTCTTCCTGCACAAGAGATATAAATTCTGCGGCTTTACACCAGCCCTTTCGCTCAAGCACTTCTGCAATTTCAGTAGCACGTAAGCCCTCAATTATCGTTACACTGTGCTGCACTGGTCGTGCAAAGGCTAAATCCTTGATCACCTCTCCAGGTTTCTTTCCACTTTTCAGCAAAAACTCTCCGGCCTGAAGATGGCCAGAATATCCGGAAAGACGTGCAAGCAGAGAAAAACGGATATCATTATAAATAAGTCCCGCATCTCCGAGTATCTGACCAATAGTCCTGACAGATGCCCCCTTTGGAATAACAACGACAACATCCTTTGCCAATAGGCCCGGTCCCTTGCCAACAACATATACACCAAACCACACGCCCGCACCAATTGTCAGTAAGGATAAAAAAAGGGCTGCCCACAGGGCAACCCTTTTAACTCTAGATAATGGTGCTTTTTTGTGGACGTCCTGATCAATCACGACCCACCACTATTTTTGTTTCGTTTTTGTCTGACCTTTTTTCTTACCAGGTTTGCCAAAGGCGATTTTAACAACCTCATCCATATCACTGACAGGGAAAAATCGCATTTTCTTTCTTATATCTTTTGGTATTTCAACAAGATCCTTTTCATTCTGAGCAGGAATAATGACTTTATCAATACCTGCGCGGAGAGCAGCAAGAGCTTTCTCCTTCAAACCACCAATAGGCAGTACACGACCTCGCAATGTAACCTCTCCCGTCATAGCCAGTTGACTCATAACAGTCTTCTGGGTAAAAGCAGAGTACAGTGCAGTGGCCATAGTGATGCCTGCAGAAGGGCCGTCTTTGGGAATTGCTCCGGCCGGAACATGGATATGAAGATCGATTTTATCAAAATAGTCCTCCTCAACACCAAGCTCCGTTGATCGACTTCGGCAGTAAGTGAGTGCTGCCTGGGCCGATTCCTTCATCACGTTCCCCAGCTGCCCGGTCAATATCAGTTTACCTTTACCGGGCATGAGATTTACCTCAATCTGTAATATTTCGCCGCCAATTTCGGTCCATGCAAGACCTGTCACCAGCCCTGGCTGCTCAAGTTTTTCGAGTTCTGACTCAGGAATAGTTTTTGGCGGCCCCAGGTAGCGATCAATATTGCGCTTGGTCACGCCATAAGGCCCTTTGCCTCCTTCAGCGACTTTCCTGGCAATCTTTCGGCAAACCTTGCCTATTTCCCGTTCAAGGTTTCTGAGTCCAGCTTCATAGGTATAATGAGTGACAATATATTCTATTGTCTCATCAGTCAGTCGTACCTGTCGGCCCTTGATACCGTTTTGTTTCAACTGTCGCGGCAGCAGGTATTTTCTGGCAATCACTATTTTTTCTTCAAGAGTGTAACCGGCTAACCGGATAACCTCCATCCTGTCGAGAAGAGCTCTTGGAATCGTATCACTTATGTTCGCCGTAGTAATAAACATCACCTTCGACAGATCTATAGGGAGATTCATATAGTGATCAGAAAAATCGAAATTCTGTTCAGGATCCAGCACTTCAAGCAGTGCCGAAGATGGATCACCACGATAGTCAGTACCAATTTTATCGACCTCATCCATCATGAAAACAGGATTGTTTGCCCCTGTTGTCTTAAGCCCCTGGACAATCCGACCCGGCATCGCACCAATATATGTTCGCCTGTGTCCTCGAATTTCCGCTTCATCACGCATTCCTCCGAGTGAAAGACGATAAAACTTACGCCCCATTGCCCGAGCGATAGACAATCCCAGAGAAGTCTTACCTACCCCTGGAGGACCGACAAAACAGAGTATTGGACCCTTAGTAGACTTATTAAGTTTTCGTACGGCAAGATACTCAAGGATTCTTTCCTTAACTTTTTCCAGTCCGTAATGATCTTCATCGAGTATCACTTTTGCACGTTTAAGGTCAAGGAGATCCTTTGTTCCTTTTTTCCATGGAACATCAAGGATCCAGTCAATATACGTCCTGATTATAGTGGCTTCAGAAGAGTCCGGGTGCATCATCGCCATACGGTTGAGCTGTTTTTTTGCCTCCTTTCGAACAGTTTTGGTCAATTTGGCTTTTTTCAGCTTGCCAGCCAGCTCATCAATTTCTTGACTGTAGTCGTCTGTATCTCCAAGTTCCTTCTGCAGAGCGTGAATCTGTTCCCTGAGAAAATATTCCCGTTGGGACTTACTCATCTCCTCTTTTGCATCATTTTGAATCTTCGCCTGAACAGTAGTGACTTCAAGTTCTTTAGCCAGCAATTCATTCACCAGCTTAAGACGGGCCAGCGGATCGGTTTCTTCAAGTATTTTCTGGGATTCAATGATTTTCAGCCGTAGATTGGATCCCACAAGATCCGCCAGACGCCCCGGATCTTCAATGTTGTTTATAATCATCATAAGATCTGCAGACAAAATCCCGCGCAAAGATAATATTTTCTCAGTCTGCTCTCTTACAGTACGCATCATGGCTTCGACTTCGACACTTATCTCCTGTGATTCCTGGTCTTCGATCACCTCAACTGATACCTGGTGGAATGGCTCCGTCTGTACGAATTTCTGTATCCGGGCCTTAGACATTGCCTGAACAAGAACTTTCAGACGACCATCCGGTAATTTCAGTGTACGCATTACCATACAGACCATACCAACCTTGTAGAGATCATCCTCCGTTGGATTATCTTTAGTGGCATCCTTCTGGGTGACAAGCATCAGTAATTTATTTGATCCAAGAGCTTCGTTCACAGCTTCTACGGAACCTGGCCGACCAACGAAGAGAGGGATTATCATATAATTAAAAACAACCACATCCCGTACAGCCATCATTGGCAGTACCTCAGGGATTTCCATATCTTCATTATTGGAAAAATCGTCCATACCAATACTTAATGAATCATTAAATTCCACACAAACCTCCCGGCGAGATTGTCAGCGAAAGAGAAACAGTTTCTTTCGGCAATCTCCTCTGTTTTCAAATATATAGAACGTTAATTAATACTTTTTTTCAAGAACCGCAGAAATTCTAAACATCCAGTTTACCGAAGTCAAGAAGGCTTTGTCCTGCTCCTGATCAAATTTGGTTTTTTCTTGATATATTAAACTTTTTCCTTCATATTACAGATATATATCACTGAAGACCCCATACAACATAATATAAACAGGAGCATTGCAATGCTAACAGCCCTCTCTCTTTTCGATCTGTCGGACTTTCCCCACACTGATCTCTTTGCAAAAAATGATTATCCATGGGTTCCCCTCAACAACCTTAAGGAGTACCTGGACAAGTTTAACTATCCCGCTTATGACCGCCAAATTATCAAGGATGGAGTTCCCCTTAATGAACACATAGTTATTTATGAAAATCGGGCTATTTCCGCCGGTGATTTTGAAATCGAGTTTGGAGACACGACAAAGGACGGCTTAAAAGTACGAAAAAATGGCAAACGGATCGAGGGTGCTGCAGTAATAATGGCTGGCGCCGTTCTTGCGGGGAATCGTATTTCTATAGGCAAAGGTGTTCTTGTAGAATGTGGAACAATGATAAAATCTCCAGCCGTTATCGGCGACTGCAGTGAAGTCCGGCAGGGAGCGTACCTTCGTGGATATGTGTTGACAGGAAAACGATGCATCCTGGGTCATACTACTGAAATCAAACACTCCATCTTTCTAAACAATGCAAAAGCAGGCCATTTTGCCTACCTTGGGGACTCAATTCTTGGAAATCATGCTAATCTTGGGGCAGGAACTAAATTTGCGAACCTCCGGTTTCTTCCCGGCAATGTGACATTTATGCATGAAGGAGAAAAGATTGACACAGGCAGAAGAAAATTCGGTGCTATTCTCGGTGATAACGCTCAAACAGGCTGCAATTCCGTCACCAGTCCGGGAACTCTACTCGGCAAAGGCGCAATGCTGCTGCCCAACGTAACAGCCCGGGCCGGATACCATCCAGCGAGAAGTATTCTCCGTTAAAATCATGCCAGCCATCGACTAGGCATTTGTTATCTTTAGATTTACTCCGACAACAATATAAAACTGGACGAATTTACTGTTTGCGAACAAGGATTGTTGAAAAATAATGGATCTCCTTGTCAACAGCATCCCGGATATTCGTCCATATCTTCTGATCACCCAGACTACTCTTCTCAACCAGAACAGCCTTATCAAGGAGATCCAGCTCGTCGAGCAGTTTTACAATCTTGGGCATGACCTTATGCACCTTCATGAAAACAATGGTATCGCTCTGAGCAAGCACATCACGCATCGCCCCATTTTCAAACGTTGCCGGAATGACAACAAGTCTCTCATCTCCCAGGCAAAGCGGTAATCCAGCAGCTGCCGAAGATGCGCCTATGGCCGAAACTCCAGGTATTATCTCAACTTTAATATCCACGCCACTTTTCTGCAAAGTTTCACACACATAATAACCGGTACTGTAAATAGCAGGATCCCCGAGGGTTGGGAAAACCACATCATTGCCAGCTCCAAGATGGTCGATGATGATCGTCGCCGCCTCCTGCCAGGCTGAAGTCACTTCTGCATCCGGGTCTTTCCCCCGATGCACCAGCTTCATCGGAAAGTGGTGAGTGAGGATTGTTTTGCCTTCCGCACTCACCTCTCCCGACGCAATCTTCAGGGCCATGGAATCGCCGTTTGTAAAAGCCGAAGGGGCAAACCAGACATTGCACTTCTCAAGTATTCGTGCTGCTTTCAAGGTCATGAGTCCTGGATCTCCCGGGCCCACACCGACTACATAAAATGTTCCCTGCATTCTACACCTTCTCTAAATAACATGAATAAAAGAGCTTCGGGCATCACATCGCTATACCCAGAGCTCAGCACTAAAATACCTTCCGGTTGACATAAGACCGGTTGGATTGCCAGTCAAAACTTATCCTTTTACTGCAGAGTAATGTTTATTTCTCCCGCTGCATCCGCTATATGGTCGACAAACAGGTCAGCAAACTGATCGTTGGAACCCAAGCCCACGAGTACCGGCTGCACTTCATAGCCTTCTTTCATGAGTATGGATTTCCAGCTGTCATCTTCAGGACCGGCCATATCGTTGACCGCATGATTTCCGGCTACAATCATAAGGGGGCGAAGTACGACTTTTGTACTTTTAAATTGTTTCAGTTGCCCCATGAGATCTTCAAGTGCAGGTACTCCCTCAGCGACCCCAATAAAGGTCACGACCTCGGGGTACATTTCACGCATCCTTTTTTGCATTTCAGCGTAAATCCCAGTGGGCCAGTACTTATTGCCGTGCCCCATATAGAGAAGTATCGCCCTCTCCTTCAACGCCTGTTCCGCATCCCCCGCCAACGTCTCTGCAGCAGCCGTCACATCTTCACGATAGCTATAGACATCCCCGGGCATACCAAGAGCCGGGCGGCCCATTATAATATTATCAAATGGTTTCCACTTTTTCTTCACGGTTTTAATAGAGTTAAAAGCCTCAACATACGCTTTTAGATCATAGGATTGTTCCATGAAAAACATATGTGTCGGCTGGACAATGATATTGCGATATCCACCATCGCGAAGATCTCCCAGGGTGGAAATAATATTTTCTACATAGAGGATCTCTTTTGGTATTCCGAGATCCAACCACTTTTGTGCATCAACCTGCCTCTTTCTCCAGATAGAACGTATTATATTGGAGGTGAAAGTAATTCGAACTTCCGTACCCGGATATGCCTTTTTTACTCTTTCAACGATATGGGTTATTGACTCTATGGCCGACGGAACGGTAGTACCAAAACTCGCAATAACGATCGCCGTTTTCCCTTTTGGAGCCACATAATTTGATGCCGTGGCGATAGCCGAGATCAGAAACAACATAACGAAACATGAGGCGATAACAGTGCCTTTTTTACTGTACATTGCTCTCCTCCTTACCAACGAGGTTAATGCCTTACTCCTGAAAACCTGTCACAAAAAACAAGAAATCTGGAGAGTGCATTGTAATTAGGAACCTAAAGTAATCACCAAGGCACTTATACCCTTCAAGCGGGTACTGAAAAGAGTGCTGGCTTGTTTACCGTTTACCGGTGTTAGTCTGATTGGGAAATAAAAAA
Organism: uncultured Myxococcota bacterium; assembly: GCA_964196355.1. Classification (GTDB taxonomy): domain Bacteria; phylum Desulfobacterota; class Desulfobulbia; order Desulfobulbales; family Desulfocapsaceae; genus Desulfomarina. The sequence continues at coordinate 31,152 of CAXMTO010000327.1, read as the reverse complement.
ATCCCCGAATCAAATGAATTGATCCGGGGATTCCCTGTTTTTCCTCGTATCGGCAGACCTCCTTCTCCACGGGAGTCCCTTTTCATATTTCAGGCAGGTTTTCTGACTCCCGGTTCATCCATTTTTCACGCCTTCCCAGGTATACCCCAGTGGCCTTCGTATGAAATTTGTCCCCGGTTACAGCGGCGGGCCCGTCCCCGAATTACACGAGGTTCCCTATTAAGCTTTTTACAGCACCTGAAACTCCGTATCTTTTACCAAACTCCAAACCGGGAAGTCAACTGTTTTCGGTAACCAGAGCGAACCACTCTGCTGGAAGGAGGTCACTATTTCAGCATTGAAGCGAAAATAATATTATTTCCTTTCTATGGTATCAGGTGTACTATCGCTCTGGATAAAAACGGAGATCGCCCCACTATGGAACACAGTTTTATCGCACAAATATGGCCACAACTTATCTGGCCGCTCCTCAGGATTACTTTCTTTATTTCCATCGGGCTTATCGTTGCAAATTGCATTGAAAGTTTGAGCTGGACACACAGACTTGCGACACTGGCTCGACCACTTATAAAATTGGGACGACTGTCTCCAGTAACAGGCGCCAGCTTTTCTGTCGCTTTTTTTTCAGGTGTCTCGGCAAATTCGATGCTTGCGGAAGCCTATGATACAAAAAAAATAAATAAATCCGAGCTGGTACTTGCTAATCTTTTCAATTCACTCCCCAGATTCTTTCTCCACCTGCCTACCGTTTTTTTCCTCACAGCACCCCTTATTAAAGGCGCAGCCGTACTTTACGTCGGACTTACATTCACTGCGGCAGTAATACAGACCTTTTTTGTCGTTTTCTCAGGCAGACTTATCATGCCAATCAATACTGAACCTGTTGTCATCAAAATGGCCGAAAGCAGGAGACCCAGCTGGAAAAAAGTTGCCGAAAAAAGCTTGAAGCGTTTAAAAAAACGTCTGCTCAAGGTCCTGAAATTCATGATCCCTGTATACATTCTCTTTTTTATTTTAAACTGGTATGGTCTATTTACCCGACTGGAAGAGCTTATCGCAACAAAGGTATGGTTTCTCAACTGGTTGAGCCCACAGGGTCTTAGTATTGTCATTCTCCACGTAACAACCGAGTTCTCAGCCGGTCTGGCCGCAGCAAGTGTTTTGCTGGCAGAAAACAGCCTCTCCACAAGAGAAGTAGTGCTTGCCCTGCTCGTTGGTAACATTCTGGCTGCACCAATACGTGCTATTCGGCACCAGTTTCCCTATTACACGGGGATTTATAATCCTGGTATTGCACTGCAACTCGTCGCTATCAGCCAATTCGCTCGTGGACTCTGTGTCATTGGCGTTGCAATATGTTATTTCTTTTTTACTCGATAATGATTCATGATTACATAGAACCCCATGTCCTCACAATCATCAAAAAAATTCACTCTTCTTGTCGCAGCACTTGTGCTGGCAATCACAAGTACCATTATTTTCTCCACTGGAATGGGCTACATCACCATATCAGCAGGAGAAATACTCAAAATCATTTTATCGGTTATAAGCAATAATCCCGAATTGGCAGATGGTATCGACACCACTATGCCCTATGTGGTCATGGATGTACGTCTTCCCCGTATTCTCACAGCCGCCCTGGTAGGCGCGGGTCTCGCGATGAGCGGTGTTATCTATCAGGGTATTCTCCTTAATCCTCTCGCCGACCCATACACACTTGGTATTTCAAGTGGAGCTGCCTTTGGTGCCTCCCTTGCTCTGCTGGCAAATCTCACCCTGTTCAACCAGTTTTCAATACCGCTTTTTGCTTTTGCAGGAGCAGTAATAACTCTTTTTATCGTCATCCACCTCTCCACTTTTAATGGCCAGATTTCTGCAAATACTCTGATCCTGTCGGGAGTTATCGTCGGTGCGATCCTTTCTGCGGGAATCAGTTTTCTCAAATATCTTGCTGATGAACAGGTAGCCGTCATTATCTTCTGGCTTATGGGGTCCTTCATCTCCAGTAGTTGGAACAGTGTCTTCACCATCGCCATAGCGGTACTGCTCGGAGGGCTGATCGCATTCTATTTCGGTCGCGACTTAAATATTATAAGTCTTGGTTCCCGTTCATCTGATGCGCTTGGTGTTGAAACTGCCAAGGTCCGGATTATTCTTCTTCTGACCGCCTCTTTCGTCACTGCCATCTGTGTGGCAATGACCGGAATAATTGGTTTTATCGGTCTTATAGTACCTCATCTGATGCGCTTCCTGGTTGGCCCGGACAACCGCAAACTGCTTCCTGTATCGGCCATGGCGGGAGGTATTCTTCTGCTCTCGGCTGATACTGTAACCAGAGCTGTTCTGCCTGTTGAGGTTCCCATTGGAGTCTTGACAGCACTTATCGGTGGCCCGTTTTTCTGTGTTATCTTCCGTAAAAGGCAGAGGAGAGGACGACGTGAATAATTCTCCTCTCTACGATGTTAAAAATATCTCTTTCGCATATGACAGTAGTCCTGTTCTCGACAACCTTTCCCTCCAACTGCAAAAGGGAAAATTTTACGGTATAGTTGGCCCCAATGGCTGCGGGAAAACTACATTCCTGGACCTGTTGATCGGAAACAGAAGTCCACAGTCAGGATCAATCTCTTTTCAAAACACCCCGCTCCCCTCATACCGCCGAAGGGAATTGGCACACTTGATCAGCCTTGTGCCGCAGGAATTCGACACCGGTTTTGGCTACACAGTTGAAGAGGTGGTTCTTATGGGACGCCATCCCTACATCAAACGCTTTGGTTCACCAGCGGGTGAAGATTGGGATCTTGTCAATCGTGCAATGGAAACCATTGGTATAAGCGAGCTTAAAAATCGCTATACAAGCGAACTGTCGGGTGGGCAGAAACAGCGTGCCGTTGTCGCTCGAGCACTTGCGCAGAATACAGATGTACTTATCTTTGATGAGGCCACTTCCAGCCTCGATGTAAAATATACTCTTCAGATCTTTAATGTGGCCAGAAAGCTCGTAAAAAAAGAAAATAGAACAGTAATAGCGGTCATACATAACCTCAATCTCGCTGCAGCCTACTGCGATGAAATTATCTTTATGAAAGATGGGCAAATTCACCAATATGGAGAGACGGCGAAAGTGATGACGCCAGAAACAATCCTGAATGTCTTTGATGTCACTACCGAAGTAACTCTTGACTCCTTCAGCCAAACGCATCAGGTAAGTTTTCAATATTGGGATTGAAATAATGCATCTTTACTTCCCTTTTCCACTCTGCTCATTTTTTCGCTTTTTTTACTTCAAAGGAATAAAAGCCTTCCTGCTTCTCTGCCTGTTCTCAAAGCTCATCGCGCAACCAGTTAGCGCTGGGCAACCACCAAATATCATTGACAACTCAGGTAGAAATATCCCACTTACGAAACCTTTTACACGAATAATATCTCTCTACTCTGCGCATACCGAGAATCTCTGCAGGCTAGGATCAGAGGAACAGATTGTTGGTATATCTCTATCCGACGACTATCCCCTGTCTATTCTGGACAGACGACGCTTTTCCTATCGCGAAGATCCTGAAAAATTTATTGCAGCACGTCCAGACCTGATTCTCGTTCGACCGATGATAGAAAGATCCTATCCACAGTTTATAAAAAAACTGGAACAGGCTGGCATTACCGTGTTCTCTCTGCAACCAGGTTCTGTAGAAGAGCTCTTTGACTATTGGAAAACTCTGGGGGCTCTCACCGGCAAGACAAAACAGGCAGATGAAATGATAGTCACCTTTCAGGCTGGCCTGAAAAAGGTACAGGACAGACTCGCCGACATTCCAACTGAATCCCGACCGAAGGTGTACTTTGAGTCTATTCACCGGAAAATGAAAACCTTTTCTCAAACCGGTATAGCGATGTATGTCCTGGAACAGGCAGGAGGGATTAATATAGCAACCGATGCCCGACAGGTTCGAAAAACGAACATAGCGGCCTACTCCAAAGAGCGCATTCTTAAACATGGTCCTGAAATTGACATATTTCTAGCTCAGAGAGGCAGAATGAATCCTGTCAGTCTGCAGGATATACAGGAGGAACCTGGCTTTAACGCAATAAAAGCAGTAAGAGAAAACCAGGTATTTCTTATTGAAGAATCACTGGTATCGCGACCCACATTTCGCATTCTGGAAGGTATTGAAAAACTCAATAGCCTTTTCTTTCCGGTAAACATATATTAGCTGCTGGTCATGGGACATACAAGGATACCATCTTTTATCATTGCGGGCACCTCGAGCGGATCCGGTAAGACTACTATTGCCCTCGGTTTGATGGCCGCCTTTAAAGCAAGAGGATTAAGGGTACAACCCTATAAGTGCGGCCCCGATTTCATAGATCCTGGTCTCCATGAGCTGATCACTGGAACTGTTTCCAGGAACCTGGACCTTTGGATGAGTGGTGAGGAATTCACCTATCGCTGCTTCCATGGTGGACTACAAGATGCTGATGTCGCCATTGTTGAAGGCGTCATGGGCATGTTTGATGGTGGACAGTCATCCAGTGCATCTCTAGCCAGCTACCTGAATGTTGATACCATCCTTGTGCTTGACGTTCGCTCTACAGCAGAAAGTGCAGCTGCGATGCTGAAAGGATTTGAGACTCTTGAGCCCCTCGCAGCCCCGAAAGGTGTTATTCTCAACCGAATCGGCAGCGAACGTCACCTGCAACTCGTCTCTGATGCTATCAAGAAGCACTGCTCTTCCGAGATTCTAGGATACATACCACGAACGCTCGAATTTGCTATCCCCAGTCGCCATCTGGGTCTCCTTACCGGCGATGAGGCGCCTCTCAGTCCTAAAGCTATTCAGACCCTTACTGAGACAGTCACAAAACATATCAACCTTGACCGCATTCTGGAACTCTGCACTATTGAATCGGTTTCTCCTCCGGACACGACTTCTCCAAAAGAACAACCGATATGTAAAATTGCGGTCGCCCGGGACAGGGCCTTCTGCTTCTATTATGAAGATAATCTGGATTTATTGAGAGCCGAAGGAGCGGAAATTGAATTTTTCAGCCCCTTGACAGACTCTTCCCTCCCGGAGAATACTGGAGCAGTCTACCTCGGAGGTGGATACCCGGAACTTTATGCAAAAGAACTCAGTGCCAACCGTGCCATGATAAAGGCACTAAGGAAATGGGTAGAAGATGATGGCCAGGTTTATGCCGAATGCGGCGGATTTATGTACCTTACTGAAGGCATCGTTGACACAACTGACACCTTTTATCCCATGGCGGCTGTCTTTCCGGTTCACGCACGCATGCAGAAGAGCCGTACAAGCCTCGGTTACCGCCAGGTTACAACTCGCGGCCACAGCTTTTTTGGGCCGGCGGGTACGATTCTCAGGGGACATGAATTCCACTATTCCAGTATTGATACCATGCCTGATCATGTAAAACGCGTCTATCAGGTCAACAACGGCACCCTTGAGGGATATTGTCATAAAAACGTTCTAGGCGGCTATATGCACCTCCACTTTGGCTACAACCCGCAAGCGGTGAAGAATTTTATTAACCATTGCCAACATTAACAGGATATCATGAGCGTAACTATTCAAAAAATTGCCCCATTAGAGATTGAAAAAGAATCCTTTCGCATCATCGGTGAAGAGCTGGGACCAACTGACCTTGATGAAAACAGTTTCAAGGTGGTTCAGCGTGTCATCCATGCCACCGGTGATTTTTCTTTTCTGGAAAATATACGGTTTTCTGCAACCGCTATTGCAACAGGCATTCAGGCCATTCGAGAGGGGAAAAACATCCTCACCGATGTGACCATGGTTGCCGCGGGAATAAGCAAAACTCTTCTTGGCAGATGGGGCGGCGAGGTTATCTGCAATGTTGCAAATCCTGAGGTCGCAATAACGGCACTGGCCAAACACAAAACGAGATCAGAAGTTGCAATAGAGCTTGGTCTTGAACAAAATATCGGCATTGTTGCTATCGGCAATGCTCCTACGGCCCTTCTACAGACGATCTACAATCTCAAAGAAAATAACCCGCAACCACTGCCTCTCGTCGTAGGTGTACCCGTAGGCTTCGTTAATGCAGCCGAATCCAAGGCGCTGCTGGTGGAGCAAAATGACTGCTACATCACCAGCCTCGGACGTAAAGGTGGCAGTCCTGTCGCCGCGGCTATCGTTAATGCCCTTATCCGGCTTGCAGACAAGTAAAAAAATGGCTAAACGTTTACGCAGTGGTTTTACTACCGGTTCCTGTGCTGCCGCAGCCGCAAAGGCCGCAGCGCTACTGCTGGTTCATAAAAATCCTTCTGAAAAAGTCGAAATACCCTTTCCGGACGGAAGCAGAATAGATTTCAAGGTCCACTCTGCTCAACTCATAGGAAACAATACTGCCCGAGCCTCCATCATAAAAGATGCGGGAGACGACCCTGATGTGACCAACCGTGCCGAAATATGTGCAACTGTGCAGTTGCAGTTACTCAAAGCAAGCGAGAATTGTGTTATTATTGATCAATTGCAGCTTTGCGGTGGAGAAGGTGTTGGCACAGTAACTAAACCAGGCCTGGCAGTTGAGGTTGGTGAACCTGCAATTAACCCGGTACCGAGGAGTATGATCAGCCTGGCGGTGCGCGAGGCCGTTCCACATGGCCCCCTGCGAGTTACCATTATTGTTCCCAGGGGAAAGATACTTGCTGAAAAAACACTCAACCACCGACTCGGGATAGTAGGTGGTATCTCAATTCTTGGCACCACCGGCATTGTTCGTCCGATATCAGCTGATGCCTGGACAGCGACTATCCAGGCATCTCTTGATGTCGCAAAGGAGGCGAAACTGACTGATGTCGTACTCTCTACAGGAAGAACGTCCGAGAAGGGAGCCCAGCATCTGCTTGAGTTAAAGGAAGAGGCCTATGCCATGATGGGCGACTATCTTGAGTTTTCCTTAAAAGAAGCAGCAAGGCGAGGATTCAAGACTATACATCTAGCCGGAATGTGGGCAAAAATAATCAAGGCGGCCCTGCGCGTTCCCCAAACCCATGTGAGAAACGGCGTCCTGGAAATGGATGCTGCCGCCGACCTTCTGGCTCAACTTGGTGCAGAAGGTACTCTCCTGCAAAAACTCAAACAGGCGAATACGGCAAGGGAGATGTATGAGCATATTCGAGCAGCTAATCGAACTGAACTGGTCCCCCGGGTATGTCTCAAAGCGAAAGAGTACTGTGAAGATGTCACAGGAAGAGAGGTAAAAGTATATCTTATCGACCATAAAGCTCAAGTGATAGCCCATGTATGAGATATTTATCATTGGCATATCCGAGCCCGAACTCTCCCAAAGCCAGAATGATTTGCTGCAGAAATCTGCACTTCTCGTGGCAACCAGTCGTCTCCTGTCAATGGCGACATGTTTTTCCGGAAAAACACAGCCTATCTCACCGCTAAGTAAGGCAATTTCTGCAATCCGCTGCGCCCTGCCTGCTGGAAATGTCGCTGTTCTTGCCAGCGGTGATCCGCTCTTTTATGGCATCGGCCGGAAACTGCTTTCTGAGTTTCCCCGCGAACAGATAAAGATCTTCCCGGCCATCAGTTCCATGCAAAGAGCATGTTCCCTCTTCAAGATTCCCTGGGACGATGCTGCGATTGTCAGTTTACATGGAAGGACACAGCATCATGTCCCAGGCCTACTGCTGAGCCACAACACTACCATTGCATTCACCGATCAAAATCAATCGCCCAAAACCATAGCCGGTGAGCTGCTTGATTACTTTCAAGGCATTGATTACACCGATTTTTCAAATACAATCAAAATATCTGTTGCTGAAGAGATCGGACTTGCGGATGAAAGGCTGTTTTCCGGATCTTTAGAGGATGCTTTTGGGAACGATTTTTCCCCTCTCAATGTTCTCTGTCTTCAACTCCCCTGCCTCCATTCACAAAAGCAACCCTCTTTTGGGCTTGGCTTGACTGAACACGAAATTTCACACAGCCGGGGACTCATAACAAAAAATGAGATTCGTGCTGTGAGTCTGCATTATCTGCGGCTCCCCAGGCAGGGTATTTTCTGGGATATCGGTGGCGGCAGCGGATCTTTGTCGATTGAAGCCGGACGATCCAACCCCCATCTCACCATCTATGCCATAGAGCACAAAGAAGAAGGGCTGAACAATATTAAAGAAAACATTCGCAGGTACGGCTGTTTCAATGTGATACCTGTTTTTGGCAGGGCACCCGAGATCCTTGAAACTCTGCCTGCCCCCGACCGTGTATTTATAGGCGGCTCCGGTGGATTTCTCGATAAAATTGTACGTTTAGCAGCAGGCATACTTACCGAAGGTGGTTGTCTGGTTATCAACGGAGTCACTGAAACAACTATCCGTACAGCGCCTCAATATATGCGCGAGAACGGATTTTCCGTTACCCAAAGTGTGATCCAGGTGAGTCGAAAATCAGACCAGGGTGAAACACAAAACTATAATCCAATTACCGTTATGGCAGGGACTCGATGAACCAAACTGATTTCAAACAAAAATCATCCGACCGGGTGCAGCATCAGGTTTATTTTATCGGCGCAGGCCCAGGTGATCCCGAACTTATTACTGTCAAAGGACAACGGTTGCTCCACGAGGCGGATGTCGTCATCTATACCGGCAGTTTAGTGCCAGAGGCTCTCATTTCAGGACTGCGTGCAGAGGTACATAATTCTGCTGGACTGAATCTGGACGAAGTATTTGAAATAATCTACAGTTCCTGGATGAATGGTAGAAAGGTGGTCAGGCTGCATACTGGTGATCCCTCCATTTACGGCGCAATCAACGAACAGATCGCCCTGTTCAAGAAAAACAAAATTCCGTTCACAGTGATCCCTGGTGTCAGCTCCGGTACAGCCTCGGCCGCAGCACTCGCAACAGAACTGACTCTGCCCGAAGTATCACAGACAGTGATTTTCACCCGCAGAGCCGGGAGAACCCCAGTCCCTGAAAAACAGGATCTCATCTCTCTTGCAACACATCAGGCAACCATGATGATTTTTCTCAGTATCTCCATGATTGAACAGGTCGTTGAAGAGCTTATAGAGGGTGGTTACACTGAAAAAACGCCCGTTGCCATCGTGGAGAAAGTCAGCTGGCCGGAAGAAAGGCAGTTACGAGGCAATTTAGGCACAATTGCGGCGCAGGTAAAGAAAGCAGGTATCACCAAGACCGCAATCATTGCAGTTGGTGAGGTACTTGCAGATGCGCCACCTCCAGCTCTTTCAAAACTGTATGACAAAGAATTCAGCCACGGATATAGAAAGAGCAGCTCCTGATGAAACTCGCAATCGTTGCCATAACAGACGGAGGCAGAGCACTTGCCGAGAAACTTGTGCGCACCATCCCCGGTGCAACACTCCTGACAAATAACAAAAAAATAAGTACGACCACTGCAGAGAACTGGAGCCGCTTTGACGGCTTCATTTTTATTATGGCTGCTGGGATCGTTGTACGAACCATCGCTCCTTTAGTTCAGCACAAACACCACGACCCCTGTGTTGTGGTCATGGATGAAAAGGGCAGGCATGTTATCAGTCTTCTTTCTGGCCATATAGGAGGCGGCAATCAACTCGCCCACAGCCTCGCATCACTTACCGGTGGTCAAGCGGTCATTACAACGGCGTCAGATACCCTCGACCTCGTCCCCCTGGACCTCTGGGCCAGCAGACAAAGTCTGCATATTGAAGATCAGGAGAAGCTCACTGCCGCCAGCAGTAAGCTCGTCAATCGTGGCTCTCTTTCGCTCTACGCTGATGTAGAAGTGGGTATTTTGCCAGGTGAATTTAATGTGACGACAAAGTGGGAAGAAGCTGACGTTATCGTCTCCCACAAAGATATCTACCCTGATAGTGCCACTCTCTTCAGGCCCCAAAACCTTGTCATTGGTATCGGCTGCAACCGCCATACTCCTGAAATCGAGTTTGAGGAAAGTTTGAACGAGCTCTTGAATGATTGCAGAGTCAGTCGCTCATCTATCCGAAACCTGGCATCAATTGACAAGAAAAACGATGAAGTTGGCCTGCTGAAATTTGGCCGTACTAACCATTGGCCTATCGATTTTTTTGACAAAGATTCAATTAACGAACTTAAAAACCTTGAGATTTCCTTTGCGGCACTCAAAGCTGTCGGAGCCATCGGCGTTGCCGAACCCACCGCTTTGCTTAGCGGTGGCAGTCATCTCTTACTCAGCAGGAAACGAAAATGGAAAAACATAACGATGGCAATAGCCCAGGTACCCTTTACGTTGTCGGCACAGGTCCAGGATCGAGCCGGTATCTGACCGGTGCCGCGATTGCGGCTCTTGAAAAGGCTCAAGTGATTATTGGCTATAGTACGTACCTGGATCTCATTCCGGAATATCTCGATGGCAAAGAGGTAATCTCTTCTTCCATGATGAAAGAGGTTGACCGCTGTAGAAAATCACTTGAATTAGCAAGCCAGGGACAAGACACAGCCCTTGTCTCTGGTGGAGATCCGGGTATTTATGCCATGGCGGGCCTGGTTTATGAGCTGGCCAAAGAATCCGGTTATCAGTGTAAGATTGAAATCATCGCAGGTCTTGCAGCGATAAACAGCTGCGCATCGCGCCTTGGTGCACCCTTGATGCACGATTTTGCAGCCGTCAGTCTTTCCGACCTGCTGACGCCCTGGGAAATCATCGAAAAGAGGTTAAAAGCATCAGCTGAAGCGGACTTTGTTACCGCAATTTATAATCCAAAGTCAAAAAAACGGACGGAACAGATTGTCCGTACGAGGGAGATCTTCCTCAGCTGCCGGGATCCACAAACTCCTGTGGGCATCGTCACCGCAGCAACCAGAGAAAATGAGAAGATTGTCATCACAACCTTGGACAGGATGCTGGAAAATGAGATCACCATGCAATCCACCCTTATCATCGGCAACAGTCAAACTTTTACCTGGAATGATCTCATGATCACTCCCAGAGGATATAAGAGAAAATATGATTTGTGAAGGCAAGCAAATCTAGTTAACCCGGTTGGTTTTACCTTGTTTTGGACAATAACCAACAGATTAGGAATAAGGAGAAGATAATGTCGTCTCACGTTGTAAAAACCGATCCCGAAATTGCTGCCATAATTGAACAGGAGACCCAGAGGCAGGAGAACGGCCTGGAGTTGATTGCTTCGGAAAACTGTGTGAGCAGGGCTGTGATGGAAGCCCAGGGTAGTGTTCTCACCAATAAATATGCAGAGGGATATCCGGCAAAACGTTATTACGGTGGATGTAATTTTGTGGATATGGCCGAGAACCTGGCCATAGAGAGAGCTATAGCCCTTTTCAAGGCAGATTATGCCAATGTTCAACCCCATTCCGGTTCCACCGCCAATATGGCCGCACTCATGGCTGTGTTGGAGCCCGGAGACACCGCCCTGGGTATGGACCTTGCTCACGGAGGCCATCTGACTCACGGCAGCCCTGTGAGCTTTTCCGGAAAACTCTATAATTTTGTTCACTATGGCGTGTCAAAAGAGACAGGTCTAATTGACTATGAGCAGATGACGAAACTGGCTGAGGAACATAAACCGAAGGTGATTATTGCCGGAGCCAGTGCCTATTCCCGGATCATTGATTTTTCAAGATTTACAGAAGTAGCCCACTCCATCAATGCTATTTTCATGGTAGATATGGCCCATATTGCAGGGCTCGTGGCGACAGGACTCCACCCCTCACCCATCCCTTTTGCCGACATTGTCACTACCACCACACATAAAACTTTACGTGGTCCCCGGGGTGGAATGATACTTGCTAAATCCCATCTGGCCAACAAACTGAATTCCATTATTTTTCCAGGTATCCAGGGTGGTCCTCTTATGCATGTCATCGCTGCTAAAGCTGTAGCATTTAAAGAAGCTCTGTCCGAATCTTTTGTGAATTACCAGAAAGATGTGGTTGCCAATGCTGCTGCCATGGCATCAGTTTTCACAGAAAACGGTGTGGAAATGGTTTCAGGAGGGACAGATAATCACTTGATCCTTCTGGATCTGACCAATCTGAACATTACGGGCAAGGATGCAGAAGCTCTTTTAGGCAAAGCGGAGCTTACCGTGAACAAAAATTCCATCCCTTTTGAGACTCGCAGCCCTTTTGTGACATCAGGTATTCGTATTGGTACCCCGGCGATTACTTCAAGGGGAATCAAACCTGAACAGGCCGGCATAATAGCCCAAGTGGTTACAGATATTTTGAAAAATCCCAGTAATGACTCTGTATTGGCTGCGAGCAAGATTCAGGTGGCTAAGCTTTGTGAGGAATTTCCTTTGTACAAACAATAATGACCGCCTTTGTCACCACTCTGGTTTGTGGCCGGAAAATGAAGTCAGCTTATGGCGGAGGGAATCATTACAACTTACGATGAAGTGAACCTTCAAGGTACTTATACCCCCTTGTGGGGTGGTGAAACATTGCGATGTCAGAAGACATAAGAAATAAGCCTACCATCAGCCATTCAGATGTCGTCGCATTGAATTTTGTCATATCATCCACCCCATATGTGTTTAGAAGGCATTTCCGACAGGGGCTGCGATCACATATTATGGAAGTTCTGCACCCAAGCGATGTGGCCACTGAGAACACTGGAGCTGTAGTCGAAGGGATACGATGGTTTCCTAAGGCCGTCCCCCGTAATATATTTCGTATCTTCCGTACCCGCTTTAAGACCTTAGGGGAGGCTTGGGTGGAAGTTGGGCGAGTAAAAATGGTCATCCACTACTTGGCACCTGATTTTATGGCTCACTCCACTGAGTGCATTGTAGAATACCATGGGCCTCATGGATGCGAGTTGATGCTTTGCGGTTTTCAGGAATATATTGACGGGGAAATAATAGACCCGTGGACTATTCTCGATGCGGCAACTCTCCTTCCGGCCATATATACTACGATGCGTGAACGGGAGGTAACAATGGCCTTGTCCAAGGATGAGTGGGTCGCTGATGCCCGTGAAAGAGGTTTGCGGTTCATCGAAAAAATTAAAAGCATGATGACCCATTCCGGCCATATTCCCGACCTAGCCGGAGTGGGAAACCTGATCATCACAGCAAGTGGTGATATCTGCCTGGTAGATATAAATAATATTTCCCCAGTTTGTAATAACTCTACAATTTCACTCGATGAAAAAGGTTACCCGGTTTGTGATAAATCCGTTGAAGCACTTTCCCTGATTGAAGAGAAAATTGTTGGTCGACCCATCAATATGGGTGAGAAACTTTATACACTGTTTCTTAGCTCCCAGCGGAAGCATATGGTCGAGGAAAAGGTGGAATTGTTTTGGAAGGAGTACGCGGGAAAGTAAGTAACAGATTTTTTGCAGGTCTGCCAAAACGTTTTCCTTGCTGACAACTCTTGGTAAATCCGACTCAGGGATAATTTCTGTATTTACAGTTCACCCTCTTTTATGATCTCATTCTTTATAAGTATGGCCGATGCCAGACCCTGGATCCATCGTAAAGCGGCCTCTGCCACACCACCCTCATTGTTGGATGCCACAATGGTATAATCCGCTTGTAATGCACCAGGCCCATTGGAAACCAGGTATCCCTGTCCTGCCCAATCAAGCAAATCGACATCATTGTAATCGTTGCCCACCGCACAGACATTGGCTTGTGACGCGCCAATTTTTTTACTTAACCAGCTCACAGCCTTGCTCTTTGACACTTCTTTTGCAAAAATTTCAATCCACAGGGAACGTTTGTCCAGGGGAGAAGTTGCTTTGATAACACTGTACTGGCTTAGAACAGCAGAAAGTTGCCTAGCTACCTGATCACCTGCTGACTCGTCCACAATACAGAGCACCTCCGTTGCCTCGCCAAAACCTGCCAGGTTCTCTGTGGTTAAAACGGCGCCATGCTCTTTATAGATATCAAGCCGCGTCTCAAAATCACTATTTTCCCCGGTACAGTAGCTATAAATAAAATGTTTTGTGTCGGGGATTGACCGGTGGATCATATAATCAAGATTGCAACCGTTAAAAGCATCTGAGATAACAATCACATCATCTTCGTTAAGGGAATATTTATTCAGTATGGTACAGGCAGGAAAATCCATAATACCCGCCCCGGTGGAGAAGATCACATAATCGACAGGAAGGGGATTTTCGGGTTCATTCCATCCAAGGTCATCCGTTATTTTCTGAAATGAGTAATTTGATCTCCCGGTTGCAATCGCAGTTACAATGCCCATGTCGCGCAGCCTGGCCAGAGCGTCTCTATCTGCACCGGCCAGACTTTTATCATCGCGTAGTAAGGTTCCGTCAAGGTCTACAACAAAGAGTTTTTTTTCCATTACCATCGGTGCATCCGTTTTCCTCCCTGGCTGTGCCAGTCCCAGCTATACATTCGGTTTGTAGAACGATAACCGTGATCATCTAATACAAGAATAACTTTGCGAACAACCAGGTTACCCTGCAGAACTATCTGCCAGCGGCCGTCACTCGCCCTTGAAGGGTTGTGAAACGGCACTCTGTCAAAGGAATAGCCTCTATTATCATGGTACTGTTCAGGAAAGCCGTTGATTCTTTCCGGATGACTGGCATTATTGCCCACCAGAAGCTGTGCCGTCCCATGGCCCCTCTTCGATTTAGCGACCAGCACCACCTTTCTCAGCTTAAAGTTTTTGACTTTCAACCGGGGATACTGCCGCCTCAACTCATGTTTTAACAAAAGTGTCGCCGTCTTACCTTTTCCAGCATGGTAATAATTGTCAGCAAAATTGAGTACTAGTTTCTCTCTTTCTGCAAGTGCGAAATTGGGCAGCGAACAGATACTGATAACAAGAATGCCGAAAAGCGCACACATTTTGAGAAAGGAACTCTTTTCCAATAGATACCATTTCGCTGTCTGGTCATTTCTTTCAACTTTCATGATTCACCTCACGTATTTGAGTTAAGGGTTTAACTACCTGCCTCTTTGCCTTCACTCTATGAGATGAATATTTATTTGTCAGTGGACAACGGGCGACATCTCCTTATTTTACAAGGGATGTCGACCCGATGTCGAATAAGAATCGTCCCTTCTTTCAGCCCGGAGAGTCCCATTCCGGGTCAATGCAGATAGTGCTTTCAGTTGCCGCTTTGAAGCTGTTCAGCCAGTCCACTGTAACGCTGAATCTGCCGTGACAATCCAAGCTCCAAAACCTTTTCCTCGGCGTCAATTCTCACACGCTCTCTTGCCCGTGTTACCGCAGTATAGAGCAGCTCTCTGCAGAGTACTCTGTTATCTTCCCCAGGCAAAACGACCAGCACTTCTTCAAACTCGGATCCCTGGCTTTTGTGGATAGTCATTGCAAATGCCGTTTCACACTTTGGCAGCCGGTACGGCAGGTAGCTCTTAAAACCGCCATCTTTTTGTTCGAACCATACCTTTAATTTATTGTCGGTCGAATCAGGAATACAGATGCCAATATCCCCATTATACAGACCAAGATTGTAATCATTTCTGGATATCAGGACGGGTCTTCCAGCATACCAGCTGTCCGGTTTACACTCAAAACCTCTACCGGCCAGGTAAAATTCAACCTTCCGGTTAATTCCAGCTACTCCACGCTCTCCGTAATGGACACTGCAAAGCACCTGGAATTTGGCAAAAGCTACGAATATTGGTTTCATGTTACCATTTTTTATCTGAAGGATTTCCTCCATATATTTAACATAACACCTGCCAATGTAAGTATAAATATCCGACTCCATGAGGCTTACATTGGTGATGTCCTTATCCTGAAGGATTGCCCAGACTTTGGAGAGACACCCACCGTTTATGCTTTCTGCGAGTCCCTTTATGCCGGCATCAAATCGATACGTTTTTCTTAACTCCACTGTATTGTCGGGAAGACTCCTTATACAATCGGCCAGAACAGCTCCCGATTCCACAGAGGCGAGTTGATCTTTATCACCGAGCAAAATAAGTCTTGATCCCGGTTTGAGGGCATCAACGAGTTTACTCATAAGAGCCAGATCAATCATTGACGCTTCATCCACGATGACGACATCCCAGCTCATCGGATTATCACCGTCATGGCGAAACTGTGGTGAGTTTCGACGCACTCCAAGCAACCTGTGCAGGGTTTTTGCCTCTCTTGGAATAGAGGAGCGAATTTCCTCTGGACAGGCTAATGTTTCAAGACTGCCGCCAACAGAGAGCTGCAATCGCATTGCAGCTTTTCCTGTTGGAGCCGCCAGCCCAATCCGTAATGTATTGCCGCTTGCCTGAAGAAGGATTGCTATAATTTTTGACACCGTACTTGTTTTTCCCGTGCCCGGTCCCCCCGAGATAATAGTCAACCCCTTTTCAAGAGCGACCGCAGCACCCCTTTTCTGCCAATCGATTTCAGACGTATCTCTGCCAAAATAATGATCAAGAAGCCTGCTGGTATCTTTTTCCTTATCATAAGAGACATCAGCCCTCGCTCTGAGTTGCCTGGCGAGGCGGCTTTCATACTGAAAATATTTATTCAGATAGAGATTCGAGTTGTGGATGATAAGCGGTGTTTGTCGACTTTCTGACACGAGATGTGTCGTAAGGAGCAGCCGCCTCTCTTCTTGTGGTAACGGCAGACAGATGTGGCCAACGGTCATTGCCCCGGACAGCCTGGCTACCAGTTCGGAGAACCATTTTTTTTCATCCCCGGAAAAACCAGACCGAGCGGCTAGAAACCTGGCAAAATGTATATCGAGCAGGCTATGGCTGCGTTCACCCTCCATCTTCACCCCCCAGAATTCGATCCAGCTCTTCCAGGCGTTTTAAATCGGGCACAATGCTGAAAACCCCGTTGCCTTTCATATCAGGTTTCATACCTCTTACAAAAAGATACAATACACCGCCAAAATGCGACTCATACCTGTAATCGTAAAACACATTTTTCAGATGACGGTGGAGAACGAGAGTATATATCCAGAATTGCAGGCCATAGTTATGTGACCGCATACCGTGCGAGAGGTTTTCTCTTGCATAGTCCACCATCGCATCTCCAAGATAATTGGTCTTGTAGTCGATGATGTAATACCTGCCGTCATGCTCGCAGATCAGATCAATCAGCCCCGTTAAATACCCCTGCATCACCTTGTGGGACAGACGGCATACTGCAGGCTCTTTTGCAAGTACATGATTTATCATATCCGTCTCCAGACGGCTCATGCGAAAATAGAATTCCATCTCCCGTAAACATGAGGATTCCGGCAGGGAGGCAAGAGTAAACCATCCCCTGCCGGAAAAATCCCCAAGCGGACTGCTGACGATGTTTTTCAAGAACAGCTGGAGGGCTTCCTGCTCAGCTTTTACTCCATATTTTTTACACTTTTCTTTTATTGCTGCTTCGTGATGAATTGGATCAACAAGATCGTCAAAGGGAATTGTCTCCAATATTTCATGTACAGCATTCCCAAAATCTGGTCCGGCAGGAAGCCCGGGGACAGGTATGGGAATTACCTCTGCAGTCTCTTTTTTCCTCTCCAGGATGTCATCCTCATGTTCAGTGAGAGCAGTCAGTGCCGAATAACTCGACATTTGCCAGTCGGTATGAAGATCACGACCCGAGGGTAACATTGGCTCCAGAACATCCGAATCTTCTGGCCAATAAAAAGAATGTCCCTGCTCACTGCCGGCAAGATTAATACACTGAGCGGATACCGATCCGGCAAGTTCCTGCAATTTTTGCTGTTGCTTCTCGACTGGACATCCTCCGCCAGGAAAAAGGAGATATCCCAGAGCAGAGTCAAACGAGTCACCAACTATCCCTGCAGCTTTAACATCACCCCACATGACATAACAACGTAGAGTTGCGCGGGTAAGGGCGACATAGAGCAAACGCAGATCTTCCGCCATTTCCTCTTTTATCGCCGCTTCCCTTCGGGTATCGAACTCGTCGGAGCCAAGATCAATAATGAGATTATTTTCATCATCGTGGCTGCTAATACAGTACCTTTCCTTTTTCAGACGATTCAATCGATACCACAGGTAAGGACAGAAAACGACTGGGTACTCCAGCCCTTTAACACCATGCATGGTAACAATCTGGACAGCTTCTTCATCGCTTTCAAGGCGCAGCTCTCCAATTTCGCCACCAGAATCGGTCTCCATCATCCGTCTCAACCAGAGAAGGGTCTGGCCAAGATGGAAATGCTCTGAAGTTTCAGTATCCTGGATCAGCTCAAGCAAATGTTGAATATTGGTGATACTCCGCTCCGGAGCATGATGTGAGGCGAGTGTGAGATATACACCTTCATCGACTATTAACCTGTTCATCATCACCATAAAACCATCTTTTTGCCAGAGAGAGCTATAGGTAAGAAACCGTTCATACCATTGATTAAATCGTTCATCATCCTGCCATAATTCGAATAACTCATGACCCTTAAAACCGAACCAGCGAAGACTCAGGGCGGTTTTTAATCGAGAAAGTTCTCCCGGCTGTGCAACGGCATGGAGTAAAATATAGAGTTCTTTACACTCCTCACTTTTAAAAACCGATTCCCGAACGGATACAATTGCTGGAATACCCGCCCCTTTGAGTATTTGGAGATATTCTGCTGCCTGCCGGTTAGAACGTACGAGAATAGCAATATCTTTTGGTCGGAGTACTCTCTCCTTCTCATTTTTCTTTTTCAAGAGCGTCGGTTCTGCCGGGTCAAGCAACCTGGTGATTTCTGCAGCTGCAAAATGGGTGAATTCTTCTGCCGCCTTACCACTCGTCCACCGCCCTGCCTTCTCCTGTTCATCTTCAGGCAGCAGACAGTAGACCATTCCCGCCAGAGATTTATTATCTCTCCGCAGATCAAGATCCTCATCGGTTTTCGCAGGCTGGACAGGATGGTAGTCAATGCGATTCAGATCAACAAAGAACGGATTCGGGCGTGACATGAAGAGACTGTTAACCTGCTCCACAAGAAAGGGATGGGACCGGTAATTTTTATCGAGAGTCAACTGATGATCAGCCCTGAGTCGTGCCTGAAAATAGGAGTAGATATCGGCGCCGCGGAATTTATAGATTGCCTGTTTCGGATCACCTATAAGATAAAGATAGTGTGTTAAACGTGCAAAACACTCTGAAAATATATACCATTGCGTACTATCCGTATCTTGAAATTCGTCTATCAGGGCGATCTGAAACCTCTCTCGGATAATTTTTTGCAGATCCTGCCCGCGTTCACCCTGCAAAGCTTTTGACAACCGGGTGATCAGGTCGTCAAATGACATCAAACCACGCTCATTCAACCGCTCAGTAACTTCATTTTGCAACTGTATGGCAAGCTGTACTCTGAGGGTAATCAATATTTTATTTGCAGCATCAAGGAAGTCGTCAATTACACTGCCGGGCAGATTACAGCTGTCCAGAATTTCTTTTTTTGCTCCTCCTCGATATTTGCGGCCATTCAATTCCTCGATCAGCGCATATGACTGAAGCAGATGGAGATCAGCGGGCATTACCTCGGTAGTTTCTGAGAAAAAGGCATTAACAGACCCAAGCCAGGTATCAAAAGACTCTGTCAGTCTCTTTTTAAAACCGTTGTCCGATCGTATTTTTTCAAGCTGCTCAATAAGCTGTCCACTGTTCTTCCGCCACCAGGAAGCCATCGCTCGAAAAGCGGTTTCAAGCAAAGCTATAGCGCTCGCAATACTTCCCACTGTCGGTTCAATTCGACCATACCCTTTTACTCCCCCCTTCACACTTTCCAGTAATTTTTGCGGATTTGTAAATTCCTGCAGCACAATACTGCATGGCAGAGAATCCAATGGGTAGACACGATTACGCCAGAAATCGTCGACCACTTCGGAATACACCAGTCCCACATCCGCCAGAAGCTCTACATCAAAGAGCTGGCCGCTTTCCATGGCCTGATCTACAAGCATACGCTGACAGAAACTATGGATTGTGAAAATTCCAGCACGGTCAATATCACAGAGGGCCAACTTCAAGCGCTGCAGAGCGCTCTCTTTGTCAACGACAGATACAGCCCATTTTTTCAGGGTTGGATCCGGCTTGTGCATGGCACCATTCAAAATATCACGACCCTCTACAAGCCGAGCCCGTATCCGGCTGCGCAACTCTTCTGTGGCAGCTTTAGTAAAAGTAACGATGAGTATCTTATCAATACTAATATTGAGTTCAACTATTGCCCTGAGAACCAGCATAGCGATAGCGTAAGTTTTTCCAGTACCGGCACTTGCCTCAACAAGATTGACGCCTTTGTGTAAATTTCCTCCGGCAGCATCAAATTTGTGAGGTTTAATTCTCATTGGCCGCACTCCATATCGGACTCATAATTTCAAGACAGAGGGTTTCAAACTCAGCTCCCAAAACAGACTCTTCATCCTGCCCCTGCAGAAGCAGATTCCAGGCCGGTTCATACCCTTTTTCCAGGGTATCCCGTAAAATATCTCTACTCTTTTGAAGAGGAGGTATTCCACTTCTGCTGTTTACCTGTCTGCAATAACCGAGCGCAGGCTCAATAAAAAAGGATGATGGCCTGTTGCAACCTGTCACGAAATGCTCCAATAACAGTTCGAGTTCAGGATTCGTATCACCAGAAGAAAAATTGTAGACATCACTTGCGGTGACGATTGTACTCTTAGTCCCTCCAAAAAGATGATTGGCCACGAGGTGATGCAGCCAGCCGGTAAGCAGATCTTTTCCCTTTGCGTCTGCATATCTTACCAGCATCACACCACATTCATAAAGATTGGAGAGCGTGCCGGTGAGGGTGTATCGTCCAATCTTTATTTCAAAACTGGTGTCCGGAATCCTCTCACCCATATCCTGGCTTCGGGCTGAGTCTACAAAGACGGCCAGTTCATCCAATTTGTTTCTATAACTTATTGTTCCAGGCATACCCAGTGGCCAGCGTCCTTTGGATTTCAGTTCAGAAAAGATATCAGACTCTTGACCGGTCAGCAATTTACCGACAACCTCCTGCTCAACCATGTACTTTTCCAACCCACCGAGATCAAAGAGCTCTCTCTCATCAGGAAGATCCTGGTCTTTTTCAAGGTGCACTCCAAGACAATTCCGTACAAACCAGGCCTGCGGATTACGGTAATAACTGAGCAGATTGTTAAAATCTATCTGTTCAATATCTCCGGCAAGTTCACCCTGCCACCATGGTTCCGGTGACAGTGTTCCTTCTTGTAAATTTTCTGCTGTCCTGCAATAATACTGATTATAACTAAATAACCTGTTCTCTTTTCTTTTGATAAAATAGTTTTTGTTAAAAGGATGCAGAGGGTGTTCGGCAACAGCATCTCGCACACCATAAAGTGTGGAGAGAATATCCAGGAATTCAGTCACAAGAACTGAGGGCGGGATCGCTTCATTTGAATGGATAGATTGGCCTATATAGCTGAGATAGAGGTTAGATCTTGCCGCCAGAACTGCTTCCAGGAACTGATAGCGGTCATCATCCCTGGCTGAACGGTCTCCCGGCCGAAACTCCTGGCCCATCAAGTCAAACGTGGATTTATTATCGGTTCTGGGGAAGTGCCCATCGTTTAATCCGAGCAGACAGACCACCCTGAAAGGAACAGAACGCATAGGCAACATCGAGCAAAATGTGAGTTGGCCACGTAAAAAACCAGAACTTGAACGACTCTCTCGGACAAATGACTTGAGCCACTCAAGAATCACATCATAATCGACATTCTCACTGTGAAAGGTGCCATAACGAACTGCCGGTTCAGAGAGGATGCTATGCAGCTCCGCATAATCCCGATTATCATTCTCACCAAAAAGCTCCACCATAACGGTAAGAAGAGCGGTAGACCAGTCATCCAGACTGCTTTCGGATAAAAAACGAATGCGGTTCCGCTCAATGATATCAACAAACTGACACAATCCCCCCAGTATTTCAGCCTTACCCCCTTCAACATCCGAAAAGGGAAGCACACCATCTATGAACTCTTCTGAATCAATGGCGTAGCCCATGAGAAGTCGATCAAGCCCTGCAGACCAGCTCGCTTCAGCAAAATGGACCCCCATGTGCTCGCGCTGCTCAGTCGACAATCCCCAACGAATACCAGAATCAAGTATCCAGTGCTGTAAGGTATCCAGATCAGCCGTGGTAAGTGCAAAATTGGTATGCACAATGGGTTGTCTGAGCAGATCCATGATCTCGCTCCAGCCAAATCGTCCTTTAAAGAGATCGAGAAAAGAGATGAATGCATTTATATATCTGTTTTTTCGCTGTAAAGAATAATCGGCTATTGAGTGCTGGATATCACCAAATACAGCTGGGACAAGAGAAGCATACTCCTGAATATTCGGGGCCATAACAATTATATCTCGAAGCTCCAGAGTGTGGTCCTCATGCAGAAGTTGAAGAAGATGATCTCTCAGAACTGTAATTTCTCTGAATGCGGAATGGCAGGAAACGACTCTGATCGAGCCGTCACAACCGACAAAAGAACTGTCTTTTTCCTGCACCACTTCTCCATGCAACAGGTCCGACTGCAGGGTTCGCAGTAGCGTTCTTGAGACCGGTTCTTCCAGAGGATCTTCAAAGCTTTCAAATTCCACCTCAAAGTCAACGTTTTCAAGCATCATTTTTTGAAAATCACGGCCTTGCTGCCCCATAGTTGCCAGAAGTGGGTGTCTCTCATCCTCTTGCTGTTCGGCAGCATTCCTCTGTTGTGGGGAAAGATTGAGAATGCGCTTGAGTGTAATTCTCTTTGTTTCCAGGTCGCCCCAATAGTGTTTGCAGGGAGAAAGGATGAAAAGATGAACATCAGAAAGTTTTGAGAGACTGCTGAGAAATTCAAGGAAAACAGGCGGCATGATATGCAGGCCGAAAACAGAAATCCGATTTGGCAAGAGGTGGTTAAATTTTTCTCCAGATCCCAGTTTTTCAATTACCTGCCTGAGTAAAATACCACGATGGTTGCCACCCTGCGCATCTGCCGTCAATTCCAACCAGAGTTGCTTCTGCCATTTTTCCA
The DNA here is from genome assembly GCA_964196355.1 of uncultured Myxococcota bacterium. Lineage (GTDB taxonomy): Bacteria > Desulfobacterota > Desulfobulbia > Desulfobulbales > Desulfocapsaceae > Desulfomarina. The sequence goes on along the minus strand of CAXMTO010000327.1, from coordinate 8,199 downwards.
CCGGCAGATCTGTAACGCTACGATTGCCAGCCCACTCGACGAGCATTTCCGGGCGCATCACCTGATATTGATCAAAGATGTGTGCAAGTTTACGGGCAAGCTGAAAACGCTTCAACTTTCTGTTATCGCCAGTGAGATATGACTGGAGTTCGCTTAAGTTCTCATGAGAAAGATCCCGAAGATGTGCTTCAATTCTCCAGGTCAGTATCTGCCGGTCATAACTATCAGAGTTATTCCTAATGCCAATCTTCTCTGCAATAAACCCGAGGAAATGCAACGGGAACATGAACTGAAAGTTGCAAAAACTTTTGAACTCATCTGCCATCGTCTGGCAGACCATACGTTCCATCCCCTGACTCTGAATAAGAAACAACTCTTTGGCAAAAAGTGCCCGCTTAACATCGGCCCTGATCACAGCCCCCAGGTGATGGAGAAGATTTTCAGTTCTGTTGGAGGCGTGGAGATAAAACATAGGAATGTGAATGTATGAAATTTCTTCTTTGTCGTATTCCCCGCCCCTCCCTATGTATACAGTATGAAAAACACTGCCGGAACAGGTGGTGGACTTGGCGAAGATCTATAAGAACGAACACCCCACAAGGGGGTATAAGTACCATGGTGATATATCTAACCACATAATTTAAAAATACATTCCTCAGTTTCTTGTTTATTGTGGCAGGATTTCTGGAGTAAGGTACTAAAATATTCGAGCATTAAAGTGTAAAATTTCACAAAAACATTTTACACTTTAAACAACCCCATGTACTATTACCCTCCGACTGGTGCTCCGGCATAGTCGTATATACCGTAAATAAGGCCGGCGAAAATACCGATCGCGAAAAAGAGCCGAAATCTTCTATCCCAGGGAACCTTATGCCCATCTGCCATATACTGCAGGAAGGTGACAACAACATAGGTGATACCGGCAACATAGGGCGCTGTCTGAGCAATCTGCCAGGAACTGCTCTTAATGGTTGAGAATAGATCCGGGCCTAGACGTAGATTGAACAGCAGATAAAACAGAGCTGAAATATAAAACGTTAACTTTCCTTCGATAGCTTTCATATGAACTCGCTCAATTCCCTCTATTTTCCAGGAACAGCTCTTTATTCCTTCAGACAATATCCACTTTTTCTTTTATTTTCTAAAATACATCTGCTCGGAGTGGCTGAACACAATATACATGGTCGTGAAGTCCAGGCAACTGATACTTTCATTAAAGCGGGTTTCTGCCAGAGACATACCGCCAGCCCGTTAGGTGATGACTTCGAACGATTTCGACATCTTATAAACGATATATATAACAGAAAAGATGATTATGCCTCTCAGCTCAGCGCTCTCACTATCGCAGCAATGTCAAATCCCTCAGAGGGCGGAGACTCCCAACAAGAGATAGTCTCATCTCTTCTAAAGAGTAACCTGGCTTTTCCAGACAAACGAAAAAAACAGAAATATTTAGACCTCTGGCAGGCCAGGCTGGTATTGGCCATAGCGGAAATCCTCGATCGCGAAGAAGAAGATATTGCGCAACAGCTGGCTGTTTTAAAAGATGAGGAAGCCGACCTCTTCCGTGAACTGCAGGGGAAGGATGTAGATCCTGAAGAAGAGAATCCCCTTAAAGAACTCTCTCTGCTCCGTAAAAACATGAACCCTCCAATCCCAGGCAACATGCAGAAACGGTTTAGCAGCTGGAAGCAGTTGTACAGGCAAGGTGATATCCCACCATACGATCTGCTCTTGACAACCAACCGGGACGCGGCTGATCAGATACTTGAATCATTTGACAGGGAAAATGAGGTCTCAATCATCCCTCCAATCCAACTTTCACTCCCTGCAACCGTTAGTGCATCTGAAGATGATGCAATGCAGCATATTCATTCATACCGGGAAAATAACATGGAGATGATAGAGGAGATCACAGAAGAACTCCTCTATTTGAAAACTTGCGATAATCTGGTGGCTCACAACAGTCAAGAATCATTTTTATCAAGCTTCTGTGAGCCATGGGAAACAAGCATTGAATCTCATTTCCCGGCAAAAGAATTCGGCCGCATACCAGTTTCTTTCTACTGTTTTGCGGGTATACCCTGTCCAACCCTGCTGGGAACAGACAGGCAGAACAGTATCCGCACTAACGGCTTACTGGCAATTGCGGATATCTCACACGCCGGGATCTGATCTTCCGGGGATTTCTATAAAATTATCTGCAATACAAGACTGTTGCCACCCATTGAGATAACCCCTGGGCAACTAACAGCAGGTATAAGGGTTAATCGTCAGTACCGGACAGGATGCATTGCGAACGACCTTGCCCGCGACACTGCCGAACATTATTTTTTCCAGTCCCTTATAGCCATGAGTTCCCATGATTATGAGATCGCTCTCTAAATCAGAGGCATATTCAACGATCTGCTCAGCCACATCGCCCATAAACACTTTGAATGTGAGTTCCGAAACTCCAGATTTACTGCTGAAATCTTCCATTTCTTCGCAAAAAGAAGCCATTTTGAGTTCTGCCCCCTCAACAAGCTCACCTTCAAGGGTCGGCATACTCATCTGCGGAACAAAAAATCCCGAGTAATCTTCAAAATTCTGTACAACAAAAACGAGATGCATGGATGCATTAAACTTACCGGCGAAATAGGCTGCTGATTCGGCAATTATTTTTGAATTATCGGAGAAATCTACAGGAGTAACTACTTTTTTAATCTCACTAATTATACTCATATTGCCCTCCTTTTCGTTATTTGATAAGACCCTCTACTTTCCTTTAATTCTCTCACACCTCTGTTATAATTTCAAGTTTTGTCAAAAACCTCCTCTGGCGGACGGTGTTAAAGTATCTGGCATTCTTGACCTGAAAATACTCTCTGAACCTTTCTTCCCTGTCCTGACAGAGGAAATCAGATAGACAACATACACCTTGTATTTTGAACGAAAAAGCACATTCCTCTAAGTGTCCTTTAATTTCCCCGGTAGAAGTAGACTGAACAATACTGCTACCGCGGCAAAAATTGCTGCCAATAGAAAACTAGTGGAAAAACTTCCGGTATATTCAGCCAGTACTCCGGCACATACAGGTCCTGCAACTTGACCGATACCGAAGGCAAAGGTAACAAAACCAAAAATCTTTGCAGCCTTTTCAGGTCCCGCACAATCCCCGACAAGAGCAGCCATAATAGTGGGAACACTCCACAGCACGATTCCGAAGCAACCTACAGATAAATAAATAAAAACCATCGATAGCTCCAGAGCAGCCAGTAGATATGCCATGGTCTGGATAGTAAAAACAATCACCAGTCCGGCTTTTCGCCCGTAACGATCCGACACAAACCCGAACAGCGGGCCGGACGCCAGACTCAGGAAACCAACCCATGACCAGAGAGTCCCAGCGACCTGCTCACTCAAACCGTAGTCCTGCACCAGGGCAGTAACAAAAAATGTCACATATATCACATAAGTAAAGCCAAAAAAGAAATAGATGGCGGCACAATGGTAAAAAATCCTGGAGCCGGTTGAACTGTCCGGGGTCTTTCGCCCGGTGGACAGAACCCTTGATGTGCTTTCTGAACCATCTCCCCTGGGGCGGTTCCGGATCAATAAAAAACAAATAAAAGCAATGATAACCGCCAGACAGCCGAGAACAACCCAACTCCCCCTCCAATCACCCGCCATTTCGTTAAAAACCGGGACATATTTGCCGGTAAAAAGAATTCCAATCCCGTTGCCCGTCACACACAAACCGACAACCCTGCCCCTGCTTTTGCTATCAAACCAGACAGCTATAAGACCCATGATCGGAACATTGGACAGTGCACTACCTACACCTGTCAAAAAATAGAGTAAAAGAAGAAGAAGGTAGTGACTGCTAAAACCGATCAATACCATTGAAAATCCTACCAACAGGAGAGCCAGAGAAACAAGCAGACGGATCCCAAGCTTTGCGGTAAGGACACCGCAGAGAAGAACAGCCCCCAAATATCCACAAAAATTAACGGTACTGATTACCCCCATCTCACTGTATGTCAGACTAAGAGCTTCTCCCATTGCGGGCAGCATCATCCCCAGAGAAAAACGTCCCAGTCCCAAGCTGGCAAAGAGGCCAAGAAACCCGGTTAATACAATTATTCGACGATAGGAAGAAGAGTTGTGGGGGGATAAGATCGTCATATCTGCTATTCTCACTCTTTCCGATTGAAATTTAGTATCTTACTCCTGAACTTCTGTAAGAAAAGACAAGAAACCGAGGAATGTCTTTTGAAATTATATACATGGTTATACCACCAAGGTACTTATCCCATTCATCGGGGTTATTTACCGCCTAAACCGCAGGATACTCGCTGCGGGGACTATTGCAATCAAGAACATGGCAGATCAAAGCTGCTCAAGCATCCGCCAGAAAATAAAAATGAATTTGACAAACGTTTTAATCGGGATATTATCTTCACAGCTACATTGTAGTATCTCAAACATACAACATCAGACATTCATAAAGGTTCTCACCGATGAAAGTAATAAAGGCCATTTCGATCAGCGACAGGAAAGGGGTACGAAAAAAGAACATAGACTCTGTACTTCTCAGGGAAAATTTTGGATTGGAAAACGACGCGCACGGCGGGGACTGGCATCGTCAGGTGAGCTTCCTTGCCCAGGAGAGTATCAATTTCATGCGTGACAAAGGCCTGGATGTAGTCGCCGGAAATTTCGCCGAAAATATAACCACAGAGGGGATTGATCTGGTAGCGCTGAAAGTAGGTACTCACTTACAAATAGGAGCAACAGAGCTTGTAATTTCCCAGTTGGGGAAAATCTGTCACAACCGCTGCGCTATCTATCATCAGGCTGGCGATTGTGTTATGCCGCGTGAGGGGATTTTTGCGGTGGTACTGAAGGGCGGCCAGATAAACGTTGGAGATCAGATACACATCCTGAACTCGATCTCCCAGTCAGCAGCTCTTGTCGCCACAGATAAAGACGAAGAACTCTACGGAAAACTGATCCGTGAGAAAATCTACGAAACGCGAGTTCCTGCTTTTATCAGGTTTGATAGTCTGAGCAGTAAACAGTCGACAATTGAAGCCATCCTGAAAGATCTGACCGACACCCAGCATACTGATGATATCATCATTTTCGACCCCTCCGGTGGGTGCGGATTGGCTCTTGCGGGATACGAGAAATCGCAGGTACAGACAGATGCTTATATAAAAAACGGCTCCACTATCTATTACGTCAATACTCTTGAAGACCTTCACCGGAAGAGTAACTTTACATGATCATCTTCATCGCAAAAGATTATTTATAAGAACCTTATATTTCTTTTCTATAACGTGTCGTTTCTTCTTCATGGTGTTAGTGAGTTCTTCGCCGAGCTTGAACTCCTTGTCCAGAAAAGCGATACTCTGTAGCTTTTCATAAGGTTTAAACCCCTGTTTCGGCATCAGGATTCGATTCATATCCCGACGGACCTGCTCAAGAACCTTACCATCGTTCCAGAAATCATCTTTTCCTTTTTTCAAACCAGTCACTTTTTTAGCGACATATTCTTTTAATTCCTCAATATTTGGAACAAGCAGGGCACCCAAACCCCTTTTATCCTGTCCCACGAGTAAAGCATCCTGTATAAAGGGAAACATGGAGAGTGCGTTTTCTATCTTTGTCGGATCAATATTTTCCCCACTGGATAATACAATAATATCTTTTGACCTGCCGGTTATCACGAGCTCACCGTTTAATGTCATTCTCCCCAGATCTCCGGTCTTGAAAAAGCCATCTTCAGTAAATGATTTCTTGTTTTCATCTTCATTATTATAATAGCCGGAAGTTACCTGGGCACCACTCACCTCAATACACCCCTCCTCGCCGTCAGACAATATTCGCCCATCTTCAGACACTATCCTTAACGCAGTATGCGCCACTGGTGGTCCAAGAGTCCCCCAGGTTCTGCAGGTAAGACCCCTTCCAGCAATCGCAGGCGAACATTCCGTCATGCCATAGGCATTCACTATCCGGATACCAACAGCGTCTATCCACTCTTCCAAATATTGGGCGAGTGTTCCGCCGCCGCTTATAGCAAGGCGTAATTTCCCGCCAAACCGCTGACGTACCATGGATAGTTTTTTGTCAGCAATCCTGTAGAGAGGATAAAGCAAAACCATTTTGCAAAAGGATCCTGTTTTTTCGAAAGCTGACAACACTGACCCTTTGTCCTTGAAAACTGGCATCCGTCCAAAGAACTTTCTCCGATTCCGACGGTACGCAGCGGACCCCCAAACCATCACTTTAAATATTTTCTGGGGCATTTTACCTTTTTTCTTAACAGCCGCCTGAACCTTTGAATAAAGAGACTCCCATACCCGCGGCACAGTAGCTACCAGAGTAGGACTGTATGTTTCAAGGTCCTGGGCAAATCGTTTAACCGAAGAGTAGACCAGAGTTGTCCCCCGTGCAAGAGCGACATACTCAGCAGTGCGCTCAAAAATATGCCAGCTGGGAAGGATCGAAAGCCAATGATCCTCCTCCGTCAATTGAATTATATCCGGAACAACACCTACATTATGCATGATATTGGAGTGGCTAAGCATGACTCCCTTGGGCTTACCGGTTGTTCCCGAAGTGTAAATAATTGTCAGTAAATCACTGGGCCGCAGCTGCTCCCCCCTTTCAAGAAAAGCCTCTACATCCTTTGTACTATAGCGGCGGTCTCTCAACAGATCATTATATGCATAAAGGGTGCTAAACAGTGTGTGCAATCCCTGCCCTGTCATTGAAAAAACACCTTTAAGCTGTTTATAGTCTTTCAGAAATGTTTTGTGACTCTCCACAAGTCCGTCAGTCTCAGCGACAAGGTAGGCACAATTCGAGTCTTCAATTATAAATTTGAGTTCCGAAGTCGGTGTATCAGAGCCACGCGGTACATTAACAGCACCAATGGAGATCAGCGCCAGATCAGTCACCATCCAGGCATACCGGTTATCGGAGAGCACCATCACTTTAGTGCCCGCAGCCAGACCGCGACGATAAAAAGCCCTCGCCAGTAGCAGCACATCCTCAAAGAGTTTCCCGTACGTTACCCGGTGTTCTTTATCTCCGGCAGTATAAATATAGGCAATGTTGTTGCCGTACTGTCTGACACAATTAACAAAAAAAGCGAACAGGGTGTCAGGCTTTTCATACACCGGCAGGGTGGTATGATCGAATAATTGGAGGTCTCTCACTCTTTTTCCCCCCAGTGCACCGCTATGGTTCCGAACATGAATTTTTTGAAACTCACCTTCATAAATCCAGCCTCCTTGAACAAATTACTTAACTCCTCAGCCTCATAAAATTCCATCGTTGACCCTGTCAAATAAGTATATGCCGTTTCATCATCAGCAATGAATTTTCCCATGGCAGGAATACAGAATCGAAAATAAAACCGTAAGAATGGGTATATCATGTTTTTTGCAGGCGGGGTTGTGTCCAGGCAGACTACCCTCCCCCCTGGTCTGAGCACCCGAAACACTTCTTTTAATACCCTCATTGTATCATCAACATTTCTCAAGAGGTAACCAAATGTTACCGAATCAAAGACGCCATCTGCAAAGGGTAAGGTATTCGCATCACAGGCCTGCCAGTTAATCGATTTTGCGGCAAATCTATTCCGCGCCTCCATCAGCATATTGAGTGAAAAATCTGCCCCGATTACTTCCGCAGAATAAGTATCGGCCATTAAAGCTGCGATGTCACCCGTCCCTGTGGCGAGATCCAGGGTCATTCGCCCTTTTGGGTCACCCGCTTTTTTCACTACAAACCGGCGCCATTTCTGATCTTGCCCCAGGGTCATGACTCGATTCATGACATCGTATCGACCAGCGATGGCATCAAACATTTTCTGTACGCCGGGCCCTTTACTCAAAGCGGCATCCTTTCAACGAGATTAACACCCCCCAAGGGGGTATAAGTACCTTGGTGGTATGTGTAACCACATAATGTCAAAATACATTCCTCAGGTTCTTGTTTTTTATTGCCGTGTTTCTGGAGTAAGGTACTAACCCGAATTTCTCATGAACATTGTGTCAATTTTCTGAAAGTGTTTTCATTGTAACAGCTTGCCACCCCTTCGATTTGACGAGAAATTTTACACAATGTTCACCAAAGGCCAACAGATATGATCACATCCGGAGTCTCACTGCGTTCGCTTACCTGCAGCGTCGCTACCCC
>CAXMTO010000326.1:0-3385 GCA_964196355.1 uncultured Myxococcota bacterium | reverse complement strand
TGATGGGAACTCCTTATCTATGGAATGAGATGGTTGTATAAATTTGATCAAGAAAACTTATTTTTGTCAAATAATTATAACAAGATAAGAGTGGTGGAGTTGGAAGCGACCTATAGAGTCAACATTGCTTGCCAACATCTTGAGTTTTGGTTTTCATTTTCTGACTCAACATATCCACTGTACATCTTTATACTTTAGGAATCATTCGTAACTCAACATGTATAGCAGTTATTGTAAGTCAGTATTTAACACACTGGCTCATCACACACTGATACTGAAAATATCAGTGCACATTGAAAAAGGCCCTCCCCGATGACTTGGGAGGGGCCTTTTTTTGTCTATAGTCAGATGTTGTCTTTAGTAGCAGTCCTGGCCAAAGTGTTATCAGGAAGCGGCTGTTGTTCCGATGGCAAAGGTAACCATGACTGCCGAACGTTTGACTTCCTCCTGAACTGAAAATTCCGCCAGAGTAATGTTGTCTCCTTCACTCTCCGGCATGCCCTCGACGCGGACTCCCATCCAATTGAGCCTGAAGGTCTGATTTTGCACAGTCATCAAATCATCAGGTTTTCGCACAATCTTTTCCAGATATTCAAGGGACTGCTCAGGATAAGCTATTTTTTTCAGCAGTTCTGCAAGTTCCTTCTCAATTTCGATTAATGTCTTCTCGGCCTTGTGTAACTTCTCCCATTTTTCTGGGTCGGGTGTGGCAAACATCTCCAGCCTACTATTTTTACCACCGAGGATCTTCACCACCGCCTTGAGGTATTCCCTTTTTTCTTGCAGTTCGGCCTTTTTTGCCCGCAGGGTCGTTATTCGTTCCATGGCAACAGTGGCCAACACCTCGAGCCCCCGATTGACAATGCCAGCCTTTGTCCTGTCGATATCTGAAGACGGGGCTACAATCAAGTGATCGGTAAAACTCACTGCCCTCTGCGCCATATCCCGCATGACCAAATTACCCACCTGCTGATGGCCAAAAATGGTCTTCTCCTGCTGTCGCATGGTCAAGAGCGCTACCACATCTCCAGTCAATCCCTGATCACGGAGAGAAATGATACCCGGGTTAATGTGGAGCATTTCTTCAAGTTCATCAGGGGAGGCGAATAGGGCCCTGACAAGGGGATCTGCGTGATATCGGCCCCTGCTTAAAGAAACCGGCCCCGGAATAGCATCGATGATGGATTTGAAGTATTCCATTGCTCCAGCAATCGGGGTCCGCAATATCTTGCGGTAACGCGGGGCCAGTCTAATGCCTGGATCGGCGACCTGCACCACCTGCTCTGTAGCTTGGCGCAGCATCTTCTCATTTGTTCGGCGAGCCTGGTATTGATTCCAGATGCCCCTTATCCATCCGCCTCTTACATTCTTGCTGTCCTTCTCTTTCATGTCACACACTATCGTCAATGCAACTCAAACAGTTAGCTTGTTTTTCATGCTCTTAAACACAAAGACAAAACCATTTTTGACCCTATCTGAATTAGTCCTTTTTTGTCCCCATTAGCTTGCCATACAAAACAGAAAGGGTCATGGAAAAAACTCCAAATATAAGCACTACCGGTGCAACAACCGTTCCCGGAAAATTTTCACCTGCGATTAAAAAAGCAAGTGGCACATTACGAATCGCCGTTGACACCGCAAGTGTTCTTCGCCTGCTTGCTGTCTCGCCGATCAGTATCCAGTCCCCGATGAAAAGTGAAACGACCACCAATAGAAAGATAAGCAAATGAGCCAGAGCACCCATGGATAATATTTGTGGTGCCTGTTTAACTAGTATCAGGCCAACACCGATAATAAGGCCGATTTGTCCAATTTTGGGTACAAACTTAAGTAGTCTTGCGGTCCAGGCCGGGCTTACCTGACGAATTGTCATACCGATACTGATGGGAATCAGTTGGGCTGTCAGAAGCGTTTGGATGATTTGAAAGGGATCCAGAGCTAATCCTCCCTCGCTTTTGGGTAGAGAAAAGGAAAGAATAAGGGGCGTCAACGGGACACTGAGTAGGGCAACAATTGTCATGAGCCCGACGGCATAAGCCAAATCCCCCTTGGCCATCCCGGCAAACGGAGGAGCCATAGGAGCTATAGGAGCAGCAGCCATTAGCATAATCCCAATCTTGACATCCGGAGATAAAGGTGTCCAGACAAGGATCAGGTAAATCAGCACTGGGATGATGAGAAAATTTGCCAGAATCCCTCGTGCAACGAGCTGGAATTGTTTGGCGATATCAAGGACCTGTCTAAATGAAGTTTTAAGCCCAACGCCCAACATCAGGAAGATGACTGAGCCCATTACCATATTTATGGCAAAACTGGCCATTCCTGTAAGTCTCCTTTCTCTCCGGGAGTGGTTTCTTATTTTAACTGCTAGGCCGAAGGGGTAAAGGTTTGCCCCTTCGGCTCAATTTGGAGTTAGGATTTAATGATAGTTTTTATATCCCTGTAAGAGATGATGAGGACGAGTCAGCCACCTGTAGCGGATAGGGCTTAAGCGGCTTCATGCTCGTTGGCCCTTCACCCTTCTCAATCAACTCAATACGGCCCTTCAGCCATTCCTCTTCTTCCTCGGTCATGTTCAGCAGAGGCGACCTTACCTTGTGGCCACTGACGACGCCCTTCAACTCCAACCAGTACTTCCAGAAGGCGACGACGTAAACACCCTTGCGGTAATTGGGCCAGAAGAAGTCGTTCAGGAGTTGCCGGCCGGGCTCGATCTCGTTATATTTTGCCAGTCCTTCTTCCCACTTGCCGGCCATGATCAGGTCGGAGTATTCGCGAATCGGCGTGTAGCCTGGTTGCTGCAGGAGCCACAGGTGCCAACAAGTGCACATGACCGGATTTCTCATTACCTTCATCTCTTGAGGCCAGTGGTCTTCCAGCGGGTCGCTGACCCAGATTTTGTAGTCGGCTTTCCGCTCGACGTCAGAGCACCACATCAGGTCCGGACGACCATCTTTGACCCCCACAATATTCGGAATCTCGAGCGCGAGTCCTGCGAGCGTGTCCGAGGTCGCGAGCTGGGAAAGCGGGCTGTCGTAGAAGACGGTTCCGATCTCCAACGGAGCGCACACCTCTCTCCACCACTCTTCGATGGCCTGCTGGGTGGCGCACTGGAAATACGACGTGATAATCACGGCCAGGTCGCAGCCGGCTTCCTGAGCGTGCTGAGACAGTATGATCGTCTCTCTCGCAGAATGATGGGCCGTCTGCGGCATGAGGGCAATTTTCCCTTTGGCTTCATCGACCACTATCTCCGTTACTTTCATCCGCTCTTCCCGGGTCAAAGAGAACCACTCTCCGACGTTCCCCAAAAAGAACAGACCGTCGTTCTTGGTGTCGATGATGTACCGGACGGTGTTTCTGAGATCCTCCTCATGGATCTCCA
>CAXMTO010000325.1:0-4879 GCA_964196355.1 uncultured Myxococcota bacterium | reverse complement strand
CTATTTACAAATATGTCTAAATACTTTTATGGCTATATTCTTATTTGGCTAAATACACAATTGTCTATAGACACTGGTGGCTATGTTTGGTAGTTTAGTGCTGAGACCTTGAATAACCCCCTTTGTAATCATGGTTTTTATGTTTTACATGCTAGCCATGAACAAATATGAAGAGGCTCATAAATAGCGATCCATTAGTGTTCGCTTAGGGTGAAAGCCCAGGGAAGACGCCGGAGCATGATGCACCGGCAAACTTGACAAGGAAGTGTTGAAAAGGTGAGCAAGGATTGCACACCTACAGTAATACGCTTTAGCCCGCGTATGAACCGAGGGGTTCTGAGTTTAAAGACAAGGAAGTCTAGATCGTGAAGAGGTAAGACCTTTTCGCTCTATGCGGGTGCTCACAGGGAGTGTGGGCACCCGCTTTTACTTTATGGTGTGTGAGTTTTATTTTGCGCAAACCACGTAAGAAGAGAAATTACTAGACAGGAAGTAATTTAATTATATCGTGCAAGTCGTTGAATAAAATACTATCCTTGGTATATAGTGTTACTTTGAGTATATATGTCATTATGGGCAAATATCCGTTTGACTGACACGTTGGACTAAATCGTTGGGAAACACCTATGGAGTTTGGGAAGACTTTATGGCGAGTAACTTACAATTGAATATAGTTTCCAAAACTGGTGACTCTGGTGCGCTGACTAATGCTGTAGGTCTGTTGCTGCGTAGGGTAGTTCGGTTAATGGTAGGCACTGTTTCCTTTCCAGCACTAGTTGAGATCTTAAAAACGCTGTATGTCGAGGAGGCGGAAAAGAAGATCAACCGTACCGGAACAAAGCCAACTAAAAGCGCCCTGGCACTAATGACTGGTTTGGACACTAGGGTGGTGTCTGCGGTAGTTCAAAAAGATTATGACCTAACACTAGAACCAAAAAACATTTGCGCTGAGAACGCTCTTCTGGATATGTGGAATATCGACTCATTCTTCTTGGATGCCGAAACAAATGAATCCTTAATTCTTCCAATTGAGGGTCGCGGCCGAACCTTCCAAGGTCTTGTACTCCGGTCAATTGGGAGGAATATCACAACTAAAACAGTAATAGATAGATTGTTGGCGTCTGGGAATATCAGAATCATCTCTGACGGAATAGAGCAAGTTGAAATGCTCTCATACATTTATTCCCCCATTACAAACGACCGCGCAAAAATGACAGACATAGCATTTGTCGAGTCGTCCAGAGTGCTTAGCGCAGCAATTCACAATATGAAGTCAGACGTTGATTCACGAGTTCCACAGCAAGGTAGATGGACATATAGACTTTCGCCATCAAGGTACGGGGAATTTAGAAAAGAAGCGAGAATACTACTTAAGAAACAAATCTCGGAAGGGGAAGCGTTACTTGAGCAGTTCGAAGATGCACAGAAGAAACCCGGTCAACTTACTGTCGGTATCGGTTGGTACCAATGGGGAGGCGATGAATCAGATGAAGAAGGAGAAAAATTTAAAAAGTAATTAAAGGAGGGGGTGCTACTCGAGTAATTCGAGGTTATATAAAAAAGCAACCCGGTCAGATCTTTGTAGATATCTGTTGGTATCTCTGATTATGACTACTATTTACCCGGTCAGATCTTTGTAGATATCTGTTGGTATCTCTGATTATGACCACTATTTTACATAAAACAGGAGTTTTATTATGTCTCGTTGGACAATAGAAAAAGATGGTACTGGAATTGAAAAGTCAGGTACAGGAATTGAGAAGTCTGGTACAGGAATTGAGAAGTCTGGAACTGGCATTGAAAAATCAGGTACTGGTATTAGTAAAGCACTACTAGCATTCTCAATTGTTGCTATGTCTTGTGTTTCAGTCGTTAACGCATCTGAATTACGCCCAGAAGGGGTAATGCAAGTGACAGTTGACCAAGGCCAGGTTTCCGTAATGTGGAACATAGATGGCAGTACTTTTGTCGGTGTGGGGTCCCAAACCGGCACGTTCTCACAAGTTTCTTTATTCGAAATGTCAATTGGCAAAAACCCCAATGCGGTTGACGTTGCTGGTGGCGGCACAGGCATTGCAGTTGCTGGTGGTGGCACAGGCATTAAAGTGGCTGGTGGTGGGACAGGCATTGAAGTCGCTGGTGGTGGTACAGGCATTGAAGTTGCCGGTGGTGGCACAGGCATTGAAGTTGCTGGTGGTGGTACTGGCATTGAAGTCGCTGGCGGCGGTACTGGTCTAGAAAGCATCACCATTACTTTGCCATCAGGCACCGGCCTCGAAATGGAAGTTACTTTAGGTTGTCAAAGTGCATCGGTATCCGTACTTGATACGAATTTCACCGAAGTTATCGCTTTCAACAACGTCAGAGTAATGGGTGACACCGGTTTGTGTGGATCGAATAACTTTGCTGCGCCTGGTTTTCGTGATGACTCGTTTAGAAGTTCTTCACAGCGCAGAAGATAAGGGTTTATTGATCTACAGTTAGTTGTTATACCAACGAGAACATTTGCCCCTGCAATAGCAGGGGCCTTTCTCGCTAAAGGAAATGTTGGACTTGCTATGGATAGCAGTAATGCACCTCTATGTCTGTTATCCGGGTGGCCAGCTGAATTGCCTACCGCCGAGCAAATGTAAATGGACATGAAAAACAGTTTGGCCTGCGGCCGAATTACAATTCATAACCACCCTGTAACCATCCTCTGCGATACCTTGTTGCGCAGCGATATCCTGGGCAGCCAAAAATAACTTACCGAACAGCTCCGCATTCTGCGGCTGCATTTCATTAATCGTCCTGATATGAACCTTTGGAATAATCAATACGTGTAATGGCGCTTGAGGGTTAACGTCCCTGAAAGCCAGCACATCATCGTTTTCGTACACGATATCTGCCGGAATCTCCCGCGATATAATCTTGAGAAAAAGGTCTTCTGACATATTCATTCACCTGTTGTGTGGCTATTTTAGATTGCTTCAAAATACTATCTGGCACCCGGGAAAACAAATACAACAAGAATCGGGTGGTTAAGATTGCCAGAGCTTTTACAATAGCCCTATGGAATCACAAAAACATTACCGCATGATCGCCGATGCCCTGCAATGGCTGGTGGAAAACCAACACAAGCAACCAGGTCTTGAAGAACTCGCGCAGCACGTGGGCTTGAGCGGCCCTTATCTGCAAAAACTTTTTCAGCAGTGGGCTGGTGTTTCACCGAAGCAGTTCTTGAAATATCTAACCAAGGCACAGGCAATCGAGAGGCTCAAACAGGGTCAAAGCGTGCTGGACTCTGCCTTGTCCAGTGGGCTATCCGGGCCGGGCAGACTACACGACTTAATGATAACAACGGTTGCAATAACGCCGGGAGAAGCCAAGCGCAAGGGCCTGGGAGTCGACATAAAGTATGGCTATGGCCTGACGCCCTTCGGAGAAGCTTTGCTTGCCTGGACAGAACGGGGGATTTGTTTTCTTGGTTTTTGTGATGAGAAAAACCGGCAACATAGCTGGACACAGTTTAATCAGCAGTGGCCGGACGCCAACTTGACTGAGGATAAGGCTCAGGCCAGTGAACAATTATTGACGATTTTTTCTGGAACAGAACAAAAAGATTTGAAAATCTGGCTAAGGGGCAGTCCATTTCAATTAAGTGTCTGGGAGGCGTTGCTCAAATTACCAGCAGGTGCACATTGCAGTTATGCGCAATTGGCTTCTATATCGGGTCATGCAGGTGCCCACCGTGCAACCGGCACAGCAATTGGCAGAAACCCTGTCTGTTGGCTCATCCCTTGCCACAGGGTTATCAACGGTCTGGGTACGATGGGTGGCTATCGCTGGGGGATTAACACCAAACAGGCAATGATCGGCTATGAAGCAGCTGTCAGCAGTACTGCCAACGCTTCTTAAGTCAGACTGATCATCAACGGGTGACTGGCAGCGCCGACTCTTAAGATCTCAACAATTTTTGCGGCGGCAACATCCGGTTCCGGCTGTTGTTGCGGATTTTCTGCATGATAGACCGTGGCTCTGAAATCGGTACGCATGGCGCCCGGGTTAATCCCATGAACCTTGATAGTGCTGCTGCTAAGTTCTTCGTCAAATTGCCTGACCAGGCCTGTAAGGGCGGATTTCCCAACACCATATGCACCCCAATAGGCGCTGTTGACCATCTCAAGATCGTCCAGCATGAAAAGCAAATGGGCACTTGGTGATTTTTTTAGCAGAGGAAGACAGACGCAACTCAGTAACCACGGTGCATTAACAGCAACTTGCATCGACTCCAGCCAACGGTGGGGTTCGATTTGGTCGAGAGGTTGCAGCCCGTCAAAATCGAGCGCGCAATGAATAACCGCGTTCAAACCCCCAAACTCTTCACTGATGATAACCGCCAGGTCGTTAAAGTCCTGCAATCCGGCCCCGGCCAGGTTCATTGGATACAGCCCGGGGGCTGCCCCGCCCTGCTCAACAATTTTGTCACTCAACGGGCCCAATGCCCGACGGTTTTTATCAAGAAGAACCAGCGTTGCACCTGCCGCTGCACACTGCAGTGCCAGCGCGGCACCCAAGCCTCCGGCTGCGCCGGTTATTAATATTGTTTTGCCCGCAAGACTCATATCTGGTCCCTGAAATAAAAATACATTTTAACTTTTTGTACGAAGCGGTGATAGCTTGACTCCGTGTCAAAATCAGACGATTCTTGCAGCAGTTTAAGCCCGTGGTGAGAGACATGCCGATTTATGAATACCAGGCCAGTGATGAAAAGCATTGTGATCAATGCAAGAACACTTTTGATGTCATGCAAAAAATTTCGGCTGCACCACTCAAACTTTGCCCTCATTGCTACAACCCTGTGAGCAGAAAGATATCGCGTCCTAATCTGGCAAGGACT